>CACZRN010000069.1 GCA_902783625.1 uncultured Prevotellaceae bacterium | reverse complement strand
GCCAAAGTGTTTATTGAGGAAATAAAGAATCATATCACGCCCACGGCGGATGTACGACGGGTACATTGTCACCTTTCCGAAGAAATACTTCACGTCGGGGTTAAGCACGGTGAGTGCTCCGAGTCCGTCCCACAGGTTGTCGAGGGCGAAGATGCTTTTAGTGTTCTTCCTGACGTTCTGATACTCAGGCGATACGAAAGAGCGGCCGAGTTCAACGGTGTAAGGCATGTATTCCTTAAGGAATCGCTCCGAGAAGTGGAACATGTGGCTTGTGGCAAGGCATGGCTGCCCGTTTTCATCCATTTCCCAGTCTCGCCCAAACAGGTAGCGATAGCCACCGATTATCTCATTGCAATCGGGATTCCACACGATGAGCTGCTTATAGCAGTTCTCGCACGTATCAAACTCATCTATGTCGATTGCCTTTCCTGTTCCGCCTCCTGCCTCACGGAAAGCCACCTCGCGCAAACGCCCAATCTCGCGCATCACGTTGGGTGAGTCGTGGGCAGTGATGATGTAGATTTTGTTGTGGCTTTTGTTAGTCATCCGCATCTGCTTCTCTGGTGTAAGCTCCGAGAGCAGCAGCTCTTTGTCAACGGGATGAATGATGTCTTCCATTTTCTGTTCCATAATGATTTTCTCTCTGCGTCCTCTTTCTACAGTTTATATACGTCTTCTCTTACTATCTGTGCCCACTCTGTCGGTGTATGGCTCTTGTCAAACGACTGCCATGGTATTGGCTTGCCTATTGCCACGCGGAAAGTCTTGTGCACGTTCTTGTACATCTCATCGACGAGGAACAGCATAGCGACGTTGAATTTCAGGTTTAGTTTTTTGCAAATATTGGCTATATTGTAGAACTTGTCTGAGTTCTGTCCGCTGAAGTGGATGGGAATCACATCTCTCTGATATTCAATGCTCTTCGACACAAATGTTTTCTTCCACGGCAGGTCGGCAATCTTGCCGTCGATCTTACGTGAGCACAGCCCTGCGGGGAACATCAGCATGTGGTTCTGACTCTGGAATCCTGCCTCCACCATAGCGGGGAACGAGCGGCTCTGCGCACCTGTCTTGTTGATGCCGATGCTCACGGGAGCCAGCCCAGGCAGATTAAGCAACAGATCATTGACCAGATAGCGGAAGTTGCCGTTGAAATGTCTTCCTATGATTGCGCCGAGTGCCACACCGTCGGCACCACCGAGAGGATGGTTCGAGACGAGGGTGTACAACTTGCCGTCGTCGGCAGGAGGAAGATTCTCCATGCCCTCGATGTTTAGAGTCATATCGAGATAGCGTACACATTCCTCAAGCCAATCGACACCTACCTTGTCACGGCTTTCCCACAGAAAGCAGTTCACCTCGTCTTCGTGGATGGTTTTCTTCAACCAGTTCACCACAAAACGCGGCACCCACTTAGCCTTGGCGCCCATCTTACCACGCAAAACGGCGTCGAGATCTATCGTTTTCCTAAAATCTTCGTTCATGGTTTAGTCACTATATCTTGCAAAATTAACATAAATCTTCATAAAACGGATATTTTTTTTCAAAAAATCAACATTCTTACGAAAAAGATTACATAAATGACAGAAATAAGGCACTTAACACAGCGCGAAGAATTAAAAACAACGAGTGGGAATTTCTCAACCTGAATGAATCTGAGGCTGGAGAACAAAAGAAAGGGAAAAGCAGCATAAACTTACAATTTGAAAGTTCTCTTCTGCGATGGATGTTCAAGCATTGATATACGGCACAAAAAAGGATCCGCAAGGGTGGAAAAAGCCTTATTTTAGTGTTTTTTAAGTTAAAATCGCCGTTTCTTTGCGTTTTCGGCGCTGGTAGGTGGGCTCTTTAATGGCATTAGATGGGCACTTTAAGACTGTTACTTGGGCTCTTTAATGGCATTAAAGGGCCTCTTTAATGGGAGCCCCCTAATCCCCCAGAGGGGGACTTTGCGAATCAAAAGGCGAGTAGGGAGTTGAGGCAGAGGGAGTTAGAGAGTTTTGATGAAAAAGCGGGGTATTTCGATGAAATGGACGAAAAAGGCAAAAAACAGCGAAAAATGAGCTTTTTTATCTGGAATGAGTTTAAATAAGCGAATTTTGGTTATAGGTTTTCAGTTTTTAGTTATCAGTTTTCAGCAAAGGCCGATGAACAGGGAGAAAAATTGTAAGTATAGGTTAGGAAAGCCCGCCAATAGCATGAAAAACCTATGGATTGTTGACAGGAAGGGAAAAAATTGGCGAGATGAGAAGGTTGGCATGCGATTGATTTTTTCCATCAAAAATGACGCAGTCATGATGCGAAAAAATACATGCAAAGGCACTAAAACACACAAATCGGGCTGAACGAAATGAAAAAAATAGTTAAAAAGTAATTTTTGTGGAGAAAAGTGGAGAATTGTGGGGAAAAATATTGTAACTTTGAAGGCAAATTTAATTATAAATAAGAACACGCATGCGATTTTTAGGTAATACAGAAGCCCGCACCGACCAAAAAGGCCGTGTTTTCCTGCCCGCCATGTTCCGCAAGATATTGCAGACGGAGGGGTCGGAGAGCATCGTCATGAGGAAGGACATATCGCAGCCGTGTCTGGTGCTCTACCCCGAAAAGGTGTGGAACGAGCAGATGGACATACTCCGCCGGCGACTGTCGAGATGGAATGCCACGCAGCAGAACATCTTCCGCCAGTTTGTCTCCGACGTTGAGATTGTCACTCTCGACGCCTCGGGGCGCTTCCTCATCCCAAAGCGCTACCTGCGCATGGCAGAGATTGAGCAGGGCATCAGATTCATCGGCATGGGCGACACGATAGAAATCTGGAGCGACAAGAACACGGAGAAAGCGTTTATGGAGGCCGACGACTTCAGCGCTGCCATACAGAGCATAATGGCAGGGGTGGACGAGACGCCGGCAGAGTAACAAACATGACAAGCACAGTCGAGACATATCACATACCGGTACTGCTCCGCGAGAGCGTCGATGGGTTGAACATTCAGCCCTCGGGAACATACATCGACACGACGTATGGCGGCGGCGGACACTCGCGCGAGATACTCTCACGACTGGGCAGCGACGGACGGCTCTTCGGCTTCGACCAAGACGAAGACGCGATGGCGAACATCATCGACGACAGGCGACTGACGTTCGTGCGCAGCAATTTCATGTATCTGAAAAACTGGATGCGATATTACGACATCGACTATGTTGACGGCATAATAGCCGATCTGGGTGTGTCGTCGCATCACTTCGACGACGAGGGCCGCGGGTTCTCGTTCCGCTTCGACGCACCGCTTGATATGCGCATGAACCGCAAGTCGGGCACCACCGCCGCTGATATCGTGGCAACATACTCCGAGAAGCAGATTGCCGACGTGCTCTACCTCTACGGTGAGCTGAAGAATGCGCGCCGCATTGCCGCCGCGATAGTGAAGGCAAGGGAGGCAAAACCTATCGCCACCACGGGCGAGCTGCGACAAGTGGTGGAGCCGTTCTTCCGCTTCGAGCGCGAGAAGAAAGACATGGCACGGGTGTTTCAGGCACTACGCATAGAGGTGAACCACGAGATGGACGCCCTGACAAGGATGCTGAATGCCGCCACCGAGGTGCTGCGACCGGGAGGAAGACTGGTGGTAATCACCTACCACTCGCTCGAAGACCGCATAGTGAAGAACATCATGCGCTCGGGAAACGTCGAAGGCAAGACACGTCAGGATTTCTACGGAAACATTGAGGCACCGTTCGCGTCGGTGACAACACGAATAATCACCCCCACCGAGGAAGAGATGAATGAGAACCCACGGTCGCGGAGTGCAAAACTGAGAATAGCAGAAAAGAAATGAGCAACGATAAGGAACAAGATATAAAAGCCCAGGAAGAGCGTCTCGTGGTGGAGATATCGCCCGAGACAGAGAAGGCCGACCCCAACGCTAAGGCTTCTGCCGACAAGGAGAAGACGAAGGACGAGCCGTTGCCTACGCTATCGGAGGCTGTCAGGGAGATAGCCACCGAAGACGAGGCACCGCTGTCGCGCAACTTCACACTGCAGAAGATACTCGGCGGCGACATCCTCAACACCTCCACCATACGCTCGCAGATATACGTGCTGCTGCTGATAACATTCTTCCTGGTGCTATACATCTCGAACCGATACAGCTGTCAGCGAAGCCTCATCGAGATCGACAGACTTGAGAAAGAACTGCTCGACGCGAAATACAAAGCACTATCGAGCAGCAGCCTGTTGACAGAGAAAAGTCGCGAAAGCCACATTCTCGAACTGCTGAAAGCAAACCGCGACAGCACACTACAATCACCCGAACAGCCACCCTATATAATAACCATCCCGGAAAATGAGTAAATTCGACAGCAAAAAGATAATGCCCCGCTACAGTGCACTGGCAATATTGTTGTCGGTAGTGGCAGTAGCAGTGCTGGGCAAGGCGCTATACATAATGACCGCCAAGCACGACTATTGGATGAAGGTGGCCGACAGGGTGAAGCAAGACAGCCTCACCATCGCTCCCACGCGAGGGAATATCCTCACCGGCAACGAAGAACTGATGGCGTCGTCGCTGCCCGAATATATGCTCTTCATGGACTTCAAGCCACTTGCACAGAACGAGGATGGCGACTCCATCTGGGATGCTAACGTTGACAGCCTGTGCCTGTGCCTGAGCCAGACATTCCCCTCGCGCTCTAAGAAAGAGTTTCGCGACAACCTTGAGAAAGGGCGCGCCGAAGGGAAACGCCACTGGAAGGTGTGGCCCTACAGGGTGAACTACAACACCTACTGCATGGTGAAGAAGATGCCGCTGTTCCGTCTGGGACCGAATAAGAGTGGCTTCCACACCGAAGAGTTCAACGCCCGCCGCCTCGCATACGGCAATATGGCCCTCAGAACCATCGGTGCTCTCTACGGAGGTAAGGATACCGCGCGCTTCGGACTCGAACTGGCATACGACAGCATACTGCGAGGCACCAACGGCATACGCCATCAGCGGAAAGTGCTCAACAAACGACTGAACATTGTCGATATACCGCCAGTGGACGGTGCCGACATCGTCACGACCATCGACGTGGGCATGCAAGACTTGTCGGAACGTGCGTTGCGCGAGAAGTTGAAAGAGATTAACGCCGATGTGGGTGTGGCGATAGTGATGGAAGTGGCTACGGGCGATGTGAAAGCAATAGTGAACCTCGAGAAGAAAGCCAACGGCGACTATGCGGAGATACGCAACCATGCCGTCTCCGACCTGCTCGAGCCAGGCTCAGTGTTTAAGACAGCATCGATAATGGTGGCACTCGACGACGGAGTGGTAGATACCACCTACATGGTGAATACCAGCGGCGGACAATACATGATGCACGGCCGTGTGATGAAAGACCATAACTGGCGTTCGGGAGGATACGGTGTGATGAATCTACCTCAGACACTTAGGGTGAGTTCCAACATCGGTGTGAGCCGTATTATCGACGAGCACTATCACAACCATCCCGAGAAGTTTGTAGAAGGCATTCATCGTCTCGGACTCGCCGACGACCTGCACATACCACTTGCAGGAGCATCACCGGCACGCATCCGAATGCCGAAGAAAGACAAGCGCGGAAAGCAGTGGGTGAACTGGAGCAATACGGCTCTCCCGTGGATGAGCATCGGATATGAGACACAGGTGCCACCGATATCGACAGTGACATTCTACAACGCCATCGCCAACAACGGTAAGATGATGAAACCGAGATTCGTGAAGCGCGTGGTGAAAGACGGTAAGACGATAAAGGAATACCCGCCTGAGGTACTGCGCGAGCATATCACGAAGAACCCGAAGACCATCACCCTCATACAGACAATACTCGAGTCGGTGGTGAGCAAAGGTCTCGGAAAGAAAGCTGGCTCGAAACTCTTCAAGGTAGCAGGCAAGACCGGTACGGCGCAGATGGCAAGAGGAGCCGCAGGATACCACTCGGGCATACCGCACTATCTGGTGTCGTTCGTAGGCTTCTTCCCTGCTGATAAGCCACGATACAGTTGCATCGTCTGCATACAGAAAGCCGGCTCCCCGGCATCGGGAGGCTCGCAGAGCGGACCGGTGTTCAAGGCTATCGCCGAGGGAATAATGGCGCAGGATATTGTGCTCGATGCCACAGACGCGAAAGACTCCACGTCGATTTTCCTTCCCGACGTGAAGAGCGGCAACCTGAAGGCGGCAAGCTACGTGCTCGACAATCTGGGATTCAGTCCCAACTACGACTGGATGAGCGACAAAGACACCAAAGAACCCGTATGGGGCAAGGCAAGCAAAAAGAGCTCGAGCAGCATACAGCTCGACAAATCGCCGCGCTACGCCGACGATGTTGTGCCCGACATGACAGGCATGGGAGCACGCGATGCCGTGTACATGCTCGAGAAGAGAGGAGTGAAGGTGAAACTCAGCGGTCGCGGAAAGGTGACGAAACAGAGTCTCGACGCCGGACATAAGATAAAGAAGGGCGAGTGGTGCATACTCTATCTGGAATAACGACAAGAAAAAATAACAGAAATATGATATTAT
>CACZRN010000068.1 GCA_902783625.1 uncultured Prevotellaceae bacterium | reverse complement strand
ATGTCGGTAATGCCACGCTCAGCCATGTAGTGCTGCATGCCGAGGATGAGATCGTCGATGATGCGATAGCCGTATTGCATCACCGCCGTACATACCTGCACATTGCTGCATCCCAACTGTATGAATTCCAGCGCATCGCGCCAGGTTTCTATTCCGCCGATACCACTCTTCGGAAGATTCTTCGTCAGCTTGTTGCAAGCCAATTCATAGATCTGCCGCAGTGCAATAGGCTTGATGGCGCGCCCCGAATAACCCGATACCACCTTCTTCGACGACACCGACGAGCGGTCGTCCATCGTTATCGACTTTATGGTGTTTATTGCCGACACGGCATCAGCACCGGCATAGAATGCACCGCTGGCAGGATGAGTGATGTGAGTGATGTTGGGTGTCATCTTCGGGATAACAGGAATCTTCACACTGCGCTTCACATAAGCGGTGTAGAAGGTTACTAGCTCGGTATTTTGGCCTACATCACTGCCCATTCCCGTGAGCCTCATCTGCGGACAGGAGAAATTCAGTTCTACAGCATCGACACCTGCCTGCTCAGCCATCTTTGCCAGTTCGATCCACTCTTCCTCTGTCTGTCCCATGATAGAGGCTATAATCATCTTCGAGGGATAGCGCTCCTTCAGACGGTGCAGGATGTCGAAATCAACCTCAGCAGGATTTTCCGACAGCTGCTCCATGTTGCGGAAGCCGAAGAAATCGCCTTTCCCATCGTTGTGCAAGGCATCGAATCGCGGCGACACCTCACGAATCTCCTGGAGGCAGATTGTCTTATAGTATACTCCTGCCCACCCTGCCTCAAGGGCGCGGGCAACCATCTCGTAGTTGGTGCAGATTGATGAGGAAGCAAGGAAGAATGGATTCTCGCAGCGGAACCCGCAGAAGTCTATCGCAAGGCTCGGCTGTTTGTCGGCAACGGCAGCATTTACAGGTTCAAGTGCATGTGCCAGTTCACGGATACGGATAGGCTGATCGTAGTGGATGCAAGCCTGTTCGGCACGCTCCAAATCGGCATCGGTGCAGTCGGCAAACCATTGCCCTGCTAACGATTTATTACCGAAACGAATGGCACGGATAGCACGTGCAGGGTCGCCATGAACGACAACCAGACTGCAAGGGGCATTCTCGCAAAGAAGACAACGCGACACCTCTTCTTCAATATGGATTCTGTTAGGCATATTTCATTTATGTTTTTGTTAAAAACGTAGGTATTGGTTACAAAAATAATACATTCTCTTTATTTTAATACAAAAAACGACTTGCTTTTTTCAAAATAATATGAAAAAACTTCAATTTTATTTTGTTCTGCCCTCCGCTTTCACTACCTTTGTCATAATGAAAAAACAATCAGACAGGACAGCATCCTTTCGTATGCCTGCCGAATGGGAACATCAGCGGGCGGTGATGCTCACTTGGCCGCACGAAGGAACCGACTGGAGACCGTATCTCGATGACATCCAATCCACTTGCGTGAAGATGGTGGAGGCGATTGCACGTTTTGAGGACGTAATCATAGCCGCTGAGCATCCCGACGAGGTGAGGGCGTTGCTCAGTCATATCGATGAAGGCAAGGTGAATATCTATCCTGTCACGAACGATGACACATGGGCTCGAGACCACGGTCCGATTACCCTTATCGACTCTGAGAGTAGCGAACGGCTCTTGCTCGACTTCCGTTTCAACGGCTGGGGGAATAAGTTCAGTGCCGACAACGATAACTTGTTGACGCGCAGACTGTTCGACGAGGGGGCTTTCGAGGGTGAGATCATCGACAACAACGACTTCGTGCTCGAGGGCGGATCGATTGAAACCGACGGACAGGGAACACTGTTTACCACAGCACAATGCCTGCTTGCCCCGAATCGCAACCAACCTCTTTCGCAGATGGAGATTGAGGGCGAGCTGAAGCGCAGACTCAATATGGAGCGCATCGTGTGGCTTCATCATGGCAATCCTATCGGTGACGACACCGACGGCCACATCGACACAACAGTGCGACTGGCACCGAATGACACTTTGTTATATGTGAGTTGCACGCCCGACGACGAGCAGTACGACGATTTCCGCTTACTGGAGGACGAACTGAAGAGTCTGCGCACCGCTGACAGACGTCGGTACCGCCTGCTGTCACTACCATCTCCAAAGCCGATATATTTCGATGGAGAGCGCCTCCCCGCTACCTATGCCAACTTCCTCGTTGTGAACGGAGCAGTGATAGTGCCTACTTACAATCAGCCCGACAGCGACTCCGAGGCGATGAGAGTGATTGGTGAGGCATTCCCCGACAGGGAAATTGTCGGCATCGATGCTACCGTCATCATCCGTCAGCATGGTTCAATCCACTGCATGACAATGCAAATATATTGAACAACAAATTAACGATGCAACATCGTAACGAATAAAAAAACAAATGTTTTCCAATCTCCGTTAACGCTGTCATCAATGTTATCGTTAGGACAATAAATCATTAAAAATCAATAATATGAAAGTTGGAATAATACAACAGCATAACACTGCCGACGTAAAGGACAACTGCCGGCGTCTGAGTGAGCGCATTGCTCAGCTGGCTGAAGAGGGTGCGCAACTGATTGTGTTGCAGGAATTGCACAATTCGCTATACTTCTGTCAGGTGGAAAACGTCGATAATTTCGACCTTGCCGAGCCCATTCCCGGCCCATCGACCGAACACTATGCAAGTCTGGCAAGACAGCATGGAGTGGTCATCGTGACTTCGCTTTTCGAGCGCCGTGCCACAGGACTCTACCATAACACCGCCGTTGTCATCGACAGCGACGGCACCATAGCCGGACGATACCGCAAGATGCACATACCTGACGACCCTGCCTACTACGAGAAGTTCTACTTCACACCCGGCGATTTGGGCTTCAGTCCGATAAAAACCAGCGTGGGTATGCTCGGCGTTCTCGTATGTTGGGACCAGTGGTATCCCGAGGCAGCACGGATGATGGCATTGAAAGGTGCCGACATGCTTATCTACCCCACCGCCATAGGATACGAGTCGAGCGACTCGCCTGAAGAGCAAGAGCGACAACGCATGGCTTGGCAGACGGTGCAGCGCGGACATGCAGTGGCAAACGGATTGCCAGTAGTGACGGTGAACAGAGTGGGTTACGAGCCAGACCCGTCAGGGATGACGAAGGGAATAAACTTCTGGGGCACAAGCTTCATAGCCGGTCCGCAGGGAGAACTCATCTACGAGGCACCAACCGACAATGAGGTTGCTGCCATTATCGACATCGACATGCAACGCTCGGAGAACGTACGCCGTTGGTGGCCATTCCTTCGTGATAGGCGCATCGATGCCTACGAAGGAATCCTGCAACGCTTCATCGACGAATAAAATCCTACGGAAAAGCATAAAACAACAAAAGGATGCCGCAACCAAACGGCATCCTTTTTGTTTTCATTTATCATCTTGTCAGACACTATCAAAAACCGACAGCATCACTTTAATAAACAAACTGCGATCTCTAGCACATCTATTCTTCAATCTGCTCTGGCTGCTTTTTACCGAATTCGGGGTCTATCTTCAGGAACGCAGTGACCAGATAGGTGATCGAGCAGAATGCCACAACAATGACGAAGAACATGCGATAGCCCACTGCCTCTTGCAGTGCACCGGCAAAGAGACCCGGTATCATCATCGACAGTGCCATGAATGCCGTGCAAAGAGCATAGTGGCTGGTCTTGAACTCGCCCTGACTATAATAAATAAGGTATAGCATATAGGCCGTGAATCCGAAGCCATAGCCGAACTGCTCGATGAATACACACACGTTGACAACAAACAACGACGACGAGAGAGCGTAACTCAGATAGACATAGACGAGGTCGGGCAATGTGATAGCGACAACCATTGGCCACAGCCACCGCTTCAGTCCGTCGCGTCCAGCCACTATACCTCCGAGAATACCGCCAAGGGTAAGTCCGATTATTCCTACCGTACCCGATACAAGACCGTACTCCTGTGGCGAGAGTCCCATACCGCCATTATGCTCTGCATCGATGAGGAACAGCGACGAGACCTTCGACAAGAGTCCTTCTGGCATACGATAGAAAAGCATAAACAGGAATCCCACAAGCACCTGCTCCTTTTGGAAGAAGGTCTTGATGGTCATCCAGAATTCATGCCAGATGGTTTTCATGTTCACATCCTTGCGTGGAGCATCTTCCCGTGGACGCGGAAGTATGTAGGTATGCCATAACCAGAAAGCAATGAAAATGCCTGCCACACCATAGAAAAGCAGACTCCACGAATACTTTATACTGTTGCGGAACACCACTTGCAGGTTGCCTGCAATCATCACAAGGATGCCTTGTCCGAAGATTGTAGCAAGCCGGTAGAATGTTGAGCGTATGCCCACAAACCACGCTTGCGAATGCTGATCGAGGCCCAACATATAGAAGCCGTCGGCTGCGATGTCGTGGGTGGCGCTCGAGAATGCCATTACCCAGAAGAAAAACAGAGTGCCCTGCAACCAGAACGACGAAGGGATGGTGAACGCCACTCCGCCAAATGCCGCACCTATGAGCAACTGCATCGTCGCTATCCACCATCGTTTGGTCTTCACCAAATCAACAAACGGGCTCCAAAGAGGTTTGATAACCCACGGCAGATAGAGCCACGAGGTGTAGAATGTTATCTCGGCATTGCTCAACCCAAGTTGTTTGTAAAGGATGAGCGAAATGGTCATTACTGCCACATAAGGCAGTCCTTCGGCAAAATAAAGCGACGGCACCCATGCCCAGGGTGATTTTGTTCGAGTCATTTGTATGCTTTCTTAATTTGTGAGTTCTTATAATAATGCAGTAGAATATCTTCGTATGAATGGCCTTCCTGCCCCATCACGGCAGCTCCTATCTGGCAGAGACCGACGCCATGTCCCCATCCTCGCCCGTGTAGGATAAACTTCTGAGGCATCCCCTTGTCATCTCCAACAGTCTCTACCGTAAAGTTACTACTCTTTAGATGACTGTGACTGAGCACACGGCGAATCTCCAATTCCTTGCCAATGACAAACTGCGACACGCCTTCGCCATTGCCCTTTATGAGCAATTTCCAAATCCTTCCGCTCTTGCCACGCTCAAGAGGCTCAAGAGCAACAATGCGCCCAAGATTTATCTTCAGTTTCTCAGCCACAAGAGCCGACAACTGTTCGGCGGTATATTCCTCAGTCCACTCGTAGAAGTCGGGCGTCTCGCAGTCGTAGTCGTTGAGTATCTGACGAATGACATCGATATCGTGAGTGTTACAATAGGGGCAGTCGACCGACACGAGATAAGGCTTTGGCTTGTCTTCCCAGCAATACTGGAATTCTTCGGTGCGCCCGCCACAGCACTTCGAGAAACGTGTATCGCAAATCTCATCGCCGCTCATCAGTATCTGCCCACGTGTTGAAGCGACGGCATCAGCCACACGAGGCTCAGTTGCCTTGGTAACTCCTTGATAGCGTTGGCAATGATCGTCGGCACATACATCGAATATTGTATGGTCACCGCGGTCGTACCAGCGTATCAGTTCGCCGTCTTTTTTAATGAATGAGAAGAAGTTATCGTCGTTTGAGCCTTCCTTCGATTTAGTCTTTCTGAGTTGAGCAAGCAGCCAACTACGCGATATCACGGCATGTGCCTTTAGCAGTTCAAGCGATGAGGTGGCACTCATCTCGCTCGAGATAACACTCTTCAAATAGCGTTCCACGGGCAACTGATTGATTGCACATATCTTATCTTCCTCGACAACAAGGCGCAATGTACCCTCAAAAGTCTGTTCCTCGTGGCGTTCCCAATGGAAGTTGAGTCCGATAACTACATCCGATAGTGTGAACGTGGCATCGTCAGACTGAGGATTAAAGGTCAACTCTCTGTATTGTGCACCACGCCACAATATTCCTCCCTCGCTGAACTCAACCGACTGCTCACCCTCGATAATCTCGCCTTTTGCAAGGTATGGGGCATTCAAACGGAAATCGATGCGCTGAGCACTCACTATGCCAACCTTCACAAGCGGTTCTTCTTTTTCGAGCAACTTGTCGATGCTCTGCTCACTACTCTTCGTTATCTTCGTGATTATATTATCTATCTCTTCGTCTGTAGCGCACACCTCTTGCAGTATCTGCGCTGCCTTTTCGGCGGTGATACCATTGAAGTCCTCCTCTCGAGGAGTGATTATCAGACCACCCATATCGATAGATCCGGGACTGATAATCATCTGCTCTGCACCTTCGGCAAAATAGCAGTCGGGACGATGCTTTTTACGAGCAATGACAACCGTAATATGCTCGCCGTCTTCCATCCAGCTCAATATGTTCATCATCGGCTCAGGATCATCGGCAGGAAGTGCGCGATATAATTTACGGAAAAGCTCTGCGTCGCCCTTCTTCGTACGGCTGCGTATGACAAATGCTTTATATAGATAGTCTTTCAACAAAGACAGCGTATCGCCCTTAGATGTCTCAACAATCACGTCAAGGTCGGTACTCAGCCGTGCCCAGTCGTCCTGTAATGGCAAGCGGAGTCCCTTTCCTGCCTGAAGATGCAGATGATCTGGTGCTGAAGCCCCGCACTTAGGGCCGTTGTAGAACACAAGAATTCCACTGAATTGCTCCACAAGATCGAATATCATACCATAGCAATCGGATATCAACTGCGGAATATGACGATTGTCGGGCAACGTAAAATGCATTGGCAAAATGGGGAACGGATTGACGAGCAGCGACATGCTCTCGCCTACAGGCATTGCTATCTGGCACTCGGGGCGGTTTTTGGCGCAGAGAAAACACGGACGGTGGTCTATGGTGCTCTTATCTACACGTGCTCCGGTAGACACTATCCGCGCCGGATTCCATTGCGCTTTGAGCATAAAGTCGCCTTCTGGCAACGATTTCTGCTCAATGTTACCAATCTGACGATATCTGTTGCGTACGTCATCCCACACTTCGAGTTGTTGTACAAAGAAGCGATCAAGCGAGTCATCGACATCGGCAGCACCGATAGTCTTATTGCGTGCTATACGTGCCTCAATCTCCACCGTGCGCAACTGGTCTTTGTAAAGATTGTTGGCATTTACCCTTTCCACGCTCAGGGCAGCATCGCTATTGCCCGACCAGCGCCGGCAGAGGTAGAGTTCATCATATATTCGCCCAATCCTCCAACGTCGGCTTATAGCCAGTCCCATTGCATAGTCTTCGCCATAGCTCGTGTTCGGGAACTGCAACTGGCGCACTATCGGAGTGAAGAAAGCCCGCGGAGCACCAAGTCCGTTTATGCGCAACGCATTGTTAGGACCGTTTTCCTCTGTCCACTCACGATGATCAATAAGTCCTGGCGGAAGGGTATTCAGATCGAAGTCGCACATGCGATACGAACCGATAATCATTGCAGCGTCCTGACGATAGAACTCATCCACCACCCTCTGCAATGTCTGAGGCGAGCT
>CACZRN010000067.1 GCA_902783625.1 uncultured Prevotellaceae bacterium | reverse complement strand
GCGGAGTTAATTGTAAGACAGTGTTTTACGTGATTTGATTTAAGATTTATTTCGGTCTGTTTTGACCTAATTTAGTTGGTGAAGAATGGCTTGCCGGCATCGTTGCTGGTTATTTCGTTGGCCACTGCGGCAAATTGTGTACCGTTGGTCATGTCCATCTTCTTCATAATGCTCTGCCATCCGTAGTAGCCGTCGTAGCTCACGTGGGTTCCCTGTTCTCCGCTTACGGTGGTGATGAGCACTACGCCGTTTGCTCCGCGCGATCCGTAGATGGCGGTTGCCGAGGCATCTTTGAGCACTTCCACCGATTTGATGTCCATCGTATTGATGGATGACACGTTCATCGGCATTCCGTCGACGATGTAGAGTGGTTCGTTGGAACCCTTGATGGAATTGTTACCGCGTATGCGGATAGCGAAATTACCTTGTGGGTCGCCAGTGTTGTTTATCAGTACAACTCCGGGAACACGACCTTGCAGGGCTTGCAATGCATTTGGCACAGCTTGCTGCTGAAGGTCTTTACCAGAAACAGATGCGATAGCACCAGTAAGATCACGTTTCTTCATTGTACCATAACCGATGACAACAAGTTCGTCGAGTGAGTTTTCAACATCTTCCATCAACGATATGTTTATGAAAGACTTGTTGCCAACTGAAAACTCCTGATTTTGAAAGCCGATGTAGCTGACAACCAGAACCTGCTGTGAATCATCTACATCGATGGAGAAATTACCACTTGCATCTGTAACGGTTCCTTTGTCTGTTCCTTTAACACTGACGGTTGCTCCTACCAAAGGTTCGCCGTTTTGATCAGTCACTGTTCCTCGTACAATCTTGTCGGCTGCAGGAATTACCGAAGCCTTCGATTCTGTCTTGCGGTTTTCTTTAAGATAGATATTCTTGCCCGAGACATAATAGGTCATGTCGGTTCCGGCAAGAACTTGCTTCATAACATCTTCTATCTTTCCCCCTGTTACTTTCACTGTCACTTTTCGGTTGACATCGAGAGATGACGGATAGAAGAAAACATAGTTGCTCTTTTTCTCAATAGTAGAAAAAACGTCTTTGAGTGAACATTTTTCTGCGTTGATAGAAAGTTTCTTTTCGTGTAACTGAAACACGATTTCACTTGAGCGTGCGTTGCCAATGGTGGGGCTAATGAGCGTGAGCACCATAATACAACAAATCGCTTTAAAGAATTTGTTCTGTAAAACTTTTTTTACCATACCGAATTATTTAGTTAAAGATAGTATTTTTCTTCTAGTGGCTAGGTTTTGTTTTACAGAGAACGATATTGGTGTTACATTATACTCACATTTTTATGTTAAAATATCTTAATCGCGTAATTGTCGCTGTTATAGTCGTAATCTATGTATTGCATGTGGCTCAGTCCTTTCAGTATTTCATCGAAGCTATTGCTCAGGTCGATTTTTCCTGTGAAACAGCTATTTTTTGAGCTTGTTATGTTTATTTTCTTTCCATAATATTCTGCCAGTTGTTCCAAGATGATACCCAGTGGCTTGTTGTTGTAGATGTAAATACCTTGAGTCCAACTTACAAGAGCGTGAGAGTCTACATTCTTTACAGAATATTCATTATTCCTTATTTCCAGTTTTTGGTTGGGTGAGAGAATTGTCTTATTACCGCTTTCCTTGCTATTCACCGCCACACTACCTGATACTAGAACCACGTTGTCGTAGTGTTCACTTGGTTTGGATTTAACAGAGAACTTTGTTCCGAGTACTTCAACGAGAGCGTTTTCTGTATGCACAATAAACGGGTGCTTTTGGTCGTGGGCTGCTTCGACATAGATTTCACCTTCTACTTTTATTTCTCTGGTGTCACCATAGAATTCTTTGGGAGCATATAGCTTAGTGTTGGCATTCATCCATATTTTTGTTCCGTCAGAGAGGTAGATTTGGTTCACTTCTGCATTACCTGTGAAGTAATTACGCTCCATTGCAACATTGTTTTTTGCCAACTGTTCTTTCTTGCTGTCGCTGTTGTTATTAAAAAAATAATAATGTGTAATAGCAAATATTCCTACTATCGCAATAGCCGCAATAGCATATCTCGTCAGACGGGTCAATCTGACATGACGTTTCCGGTTTTCATATTTATCGATATCTTGTTCTATACGATTCCACAATTGATCGATATCTTGTTCTGATAGTTGTTCTCTTTTTATATCCTTCATACTCTGAAAAATTATATGTTTTTTCGCATCTTTGCCAAAGCGCGTTGTATGATATTTGAAACCGATTGCGGTTTGATGCCCATCATATACGCAATTTCAACAACAGACATATTTTCCACAAATCTATGATAAATAACTTTTTGCTGGTTGGCCGTGAGAAGCGACAGTTGTTTATTCAACAACTCCTCTTCTATATATTCCTCTTCACCCATAGTGTCATTTTCCCAAAAATCGTATTGCTTATTAAAAGGAGCGTCATTCTCAGTATATATCATTTTTGTTTCCGCGCGGTATCTGTCAATTATGAGATTCCTGAGTCGGATTGTGAGATAGGAGCCGACGTTTCTCACCCCAATGAGCTTTTGTCTGTCTATATACAGTTGGAGAAACAGATCGTGGATGAAACCTAGTATCTCCTCCTTGTTGCCTGTGAAGCGCATACCATAGTTGGCCAAGCGTCTGACGTGGCTACGGTATAGTTGTTCAAAAGCGTTGCGGTCGCCTTCTACAAACGAGCTCCACAACACCATATCCATTTCTGGATCTTGCATCATCTGAACATTCAGGTTCATGAGCTCTTCCCCATTTTGTTCATTAATAGACACTTATAGAACGAACTAGGCTGGGGTTTATACTCATGCGATTTTGTTAAGAATTATTAAGAGTGGTTTTTGTGCTATAGTCTTATCTCGGTAAACATCTGTTTTATTATTCCCATGGCTTTTTTTATGGAATGCAGTCCGAAGTCGTCGGGGTTTAGTCGGTCGATGGGTATGAACAGGCATTCTGCAGCGTCGTCGTTAGCGTGCAGCGGACTGAAATCATCGACGCGGCAGATGAAGAACACATCCATTGTAGGGATTGGTAACCCACTATACTCATAGTCGTTCGGCAGGGTGAACAGGTATTGAGTCTCCCTTACCGTCAGTCCTGTCTCCTCCATCACTTCGCGTATGACGCCCTGTTCCGAAGTCTCCTTGGCGTCGGAGAATCCACCTGGCATGTCGAGAGTGCCGCGTGCCGGCTCGTTCTTGCGTCGCACAGCAAGCAGTTCGCCTTGCTTGTTCAGTATCAGTGCCACGGTGGCGGCGCTCGGGTTCATATAATAGGTGAAGCCACAGTCGGCACATTTCTTACTCTTAAAGTTGTTTATCTCGAAACGATTGCTCCCGCATACGGGACAGAACTTGAATTTATCTAATGGATGCATAATTTGATAAATGATTTTTACATGCTGCAAAATTACGTTAAAAAACCATTATAACCGCCACCGCTTGAGTCAACTTGAGAATTTTTATGTTAATTTTGCAATTACTGAAAAAACAAACAAAAGAAGTATATGAATTTGAAAAAGATTTTCATTTTTGCGTCCTTTTGCGCTATGTCGCTTTCTCTTTCTGCCCAACAGAGCTTCACTTTAGATCTGTATAGCGGCAAACCTAAGGTGAAGAGTTCCGACGCGAAGGACACTGCGCGCGTTTGGGTATATCTTCCCGAGGAGTCGCGCAACACTGGTCGCGCTATCCTCATATTGCCTGGTGGCGGTT
Organism: uncultured Prevotellaceae bacterium; assembly: GCA_902783625.1. GTDB lineage: Bacteria > Bacteroidota > Bacteroidia > Bacteroidales > Bacteroidaceae > Prevotella. Next base: position 10,559 of record CACZRN010000067.1, on the reverse strand, counting down.
ACGAGTGGCTCGCCATCGACAACGAAGGTCATGGTCTTGCGCCATTCTTCAACGATCTCGGCATTGCAGCTATTGTGTTGAAATATCGCATGCCACACGGCAAACCTCAGGTTCCTATCAGTGATGCCGAAGAGGCGATGCGGCTTATCCGTCATAGCGCGCAACAGTGGCATATAAATGCCAACGACGTAGGTGTGATGGGGTCATCGGCGGGAGGACACTTGGCTGCTACCATCTCCACGCTGTCGAAGGATGATGTGCGGCCAAACTTCCAGATACTTTTCTACCCCTTGCTGACTATGATGCCAGGGAAAACCCACAAGGGTGGCCACGACAATTTCCTCGGCAATAAGGCAAAGACAAAAGACGAGCGACTTTATAGTCCCGAGCAACAGGTAAGCCGCCATACACCGCGGGCACTAATTATGTTCGGGGAGAAAGACGACCTTGTCCCGACGTGGAACGGAACCAATTATTATCTCGAGCTCTATCGTCACGATGTGCCTGCATCCATATTCATATATCCCAATGTGGGACATGGCTTCGGCTCCACAAATAATGGCTCAACCAATCTCTGTAAGTGGGCCGACATGCGCTCATGGCTGCAAAGTTTCTAAAAAGATATTTTTACAAAAAACAAAAACAATAAACTCACGATGAACAATATAAAAAGAATAACAATATTTGTATTCTCGCTGTTGCTCTTCTGCGGTGCTGCCTTTGCCCAGAACAGCAAGGTGATAGACCTTTGGTCTCAAGGTGCTCCCAACGACAACGGCAACCCTGCTGACACAGCACGAATGCACGTCTTTCTGCCGCGACACTCCATCGGACGCACGGTCGTTATCTGCCCGGGCGGAGGATATAGCGGTCTTGCGATGAACCACGAGGGATTCGATTGGGTGCCATACTTTAACAACATGGGTATCACCGTCGCCGTACTGAAATATCGCATGCCGCGAGGACACAAGGAAGTGCCCTCCACCGACGCATGCGAGGCCATCCGTCTGTTGCGCGAGAAAGCTAAGGCGTGGCGTATAAACCCCGACGACATCGGCATCATGGGCTTCTCCGCCGGCGGACACCTCGCCTCAACCGTTGCCACGCAGGCTAAGGGCGATTCGAAACCAAACTTCCAGATACTCTTCTATCCCGTCATCACGATGGACCCCGCCTACACACACATGGGGTCGCATGACAATCTGCTTGGCAAGAAGCCCGGTGCATGGCAAGAAGGCAACTATAGTAGCGAGAAGAATGTGAAGAACGATACGCCGCGTGCATTCATCGTTCTTTCAGACGACGATGACGTCGTGTCTGCACAAAACGGAGTGAACTACTACACAGAGCTTTATAAGCATAACGTGTCTGCTACACTGTGCGTTTACCCCACAGGAGGACACGGATGGGGAATGAGACCTAACTTCGCATATCACTTAGAGATGCTCAACAATCTCACCAATTGGTTGAAGAGTTTTTAATCTCTTATTTAAGTACAAAAAATAAGCGACGAGATAAAACCGCATGTTTTGTCTCGTCGCCTATTTTTGTTATTGTCTGTGGTGATTCTGTCCGATGTTGTTGCGAAATGTTATTTGAACAGTCGTTGTGCGAACATGGTCAGATAGATACGCCAGTTACGCCACAGATGACCACCGTCGTTCTCAAAGTATTCGTATTTATATTTCTTCGCATCGAGGAATTTCCTCAGCTCCACGTTGTTCTGATAGAGGAAATCCTGATTACCGATGGCAATCCAATACAGTTTCGGATTACTGTCGAAGAGGGCTTTCATCTCCTTGTTGAACGTTTCGTCGGCCATGGCATTCTCGAATGTGAATCCTCTTCTGAAGTCGGGTTTAATGCTGTTTGCTGCCGATTGCAATCCAAAGTATGCGAATGTGGTGGGATACAGTCGCGATATGCTTAGCGTGTGACCACCACCCATCGAAAGACCTGTAACGGCACGAGCCTCACGCTTGCGGATGGTCTTATAGTTATTGTCGATGAAGTTGACTATATCCATGAAACTCTCCGGGAACGTTGCCTTTGCCCCTCTGTTGCGGAAAGCGTCGCCGTTGGGTGTATAGAGTCCCTCGTGCCATTCACCCGGAGCTGCATCGCAAGTGGGATTACCGTTTGGCATTACCACAATCATCGGCACCGCCTTACCCTCTGCAATGAGGTTGTCCATTATCTGTACGGTGCGACCGAGGTCACTCCATGCATTCTCGTCGCCGCCATGCCCGTGAAGCAGATAGAGAACAGGGTAGCGCTTACCCTTGTCGTAACCGGCAGGAGTATAGACTGTCATGCGCCGGTTGGTACCAAGCGTTGGACTGTAGAACCACACTTTCGACACGTTTCCGTGAGGCACATTGTTCACGCTGTAGTAGTGTCCTTTGTCATCGTTTTTGTTACTTATAATAAAGATACTCGACAGTGTCGACACGTCGCGGTTAACATACGAATAGGCAGGGTCGACAACTCTCACTCCGTCGATGTTCATGCTGTAGCTATATAGTTCGGGCGTGAGCGGGGTGGGGGTGGTGTAGGTCCACACACCGTTGTCTTGGCGGGTGAGTTTCTTTGTCTGCCACGAAATCTCGTTGAAATCGCATGTGACGCTCACGTCTTTAGCCTCAGGGGCGAAGATGCTGAATGTTACGGTGCCGTCGGCGTTGATGACGGGCGACTTCACATTTGGGCGTTGGAAGATAGCCTGCTGTGCAAACGCAGCGGAAGCGAATGCAACGGCCGTAATAGCGATAATGATTCTTTTCATAATACTAAAAGTTTATTTGTGTTAGGTTTTGTATTTATGTGTTTGTAACGACTATTGGTTTGTCAGTCTTTCGCGGCATTGCTCAAGTATTTCGATGAGGCTGTCGGCTGTCTCGGCACGCAGCATAGCTATACGTGTCTGGCGGAAGTCGGGGATACCCTTAAACACTGGCGATGCTGCCAGATGGCGGCGAGTGTGCAGTATGCCGCGATATTCGTCAATGCGCTCGATGTTTATTCTCAGTTGTTCTTCCAGGATGTCGATTTTGTCGCTTATGGTCAGTTCTGGTGCATCGATGTTGTCGAGCAAGTCGCGAATCTCTTTGAATACCCATGGTCGTCCGAACGATGCGCGCCCAACCATGATGGCGTCCACCCCATATCGGTCGAATGCCTGCTTTGCTTGTTCGGCGGTGGTGATATCACCATTTCCGATGATGGGAATATTTATTCGTGGATTGTTTTTCACCTCTCCAATGAGAGTCCAGTCGGCAGTGCCTGTGTACATCTGTGACCGTGTGCGTCCATGGATGGTAAGTGCCTGTATTCCACAGTCCTGCAGTTGCTCAGCCAGTGTGGTTATTATCAGTTGTTCGGTGTTCCACCCCAGTCGCGTCTTTACCGTAACGGGCACCTTCACCGCCTTTACCACTTCGCGTGTGATATCGAGCAACAAAGGTATGTTCTGCAACATCCCTGCTCCTGCTCCCTTGCTTGCTACCTTCTTCACGGGACAGCCGAAATTGATGTCAATGACATCGGGGTGAGCCTCCTCCACAATTTTGGCAGCCTCAACCATCTGCGGCACGTCGCGGCCGTAGATCTGAATGCCCACAGGGCGCTCCTCGTCGCTGATGGTGAGCTTCTGCACGGTGCTCTTCACTGAGCGCACAAGTGCTTCTGCCGACACAAACTCGGTATATACCATCGATGCTCCGAAGCGCTTACACAGTTTGCGGAAACCGATGTCGGTCACATCCTCCATGGGTGCGAGAAACACGGGGCGATAGCCAAAGTCAATATCTCCAATTTTCATCTCGCTCGCTAAGTTAATACAAATAAATTCATTTTTTCCATATTTCTTCTTTTTTTTGTTTTTCACTGTAAAAAGAAATGTGAAGTATGGATGTTTCGATAAAAAAAGAGACCATCTTTTCGACAGTCTCTTTTCAAATAATAAATTGTATGTGAAAAATTAATCGTCCATACCAATGAGTTCACCATTCTTGTTGAACTTCAACTCAAGATCGCTCCTGAGTTCTACATCGTATCCGTAGCGCTCCTTGTCAATCTTTGTTATAACATCATCGGGGAAGTTAGCCTTTACATACTGAGCGATAGCTGCAGGAATGAGTTGTGCAGGCACGCCAGTCATTTTGCAATCTACTTTGTCCCAGTTGCCTTTCTTATCGAAACTTACTTCTGTTCCGTCGTTGAGATGTACTTCATACTTTGCACCGCCAAACTCGTTGTCTTTCTCAGCATAGAGAATCTTCTTGCCGGGGAATGTCTTCTCCACAAAAGTCTTGGCAGCAGCAGGGAGTTTCTGAACAGGGATTGGTTGGTCGTCAGCACAGCAAATGAGTGACTGCGACAACATGCATACAAATGCAATCAAAAAAACTTTCATTGTTTTCATAAGCCTAATTCATTAATAAATAGATATACATTTTTTGACTCAAAATATTATTAGCGGTACAAAGAAACGAAAAAAAATTATTATGAAAGAACAAATAATATTTTTTTTGGTATCTTTTACATATAATAACGCAAAACAAACATAAAAGACCATGCCTACAAAGAGGCGTGCAGGCATATAATCAAAAAATCTTCACATTTTTATTCTTTTTAATCTTTTTGCCGCATGCTTCTCGCGCTTTTTTAATACATTTGTGTGCTAAAATAAAAAGACATATGACAACAAAGGAAACACCGGTATTGCTGCTCACCGGATATCTCGGCAGCGGAAAGACGACGTTGCTTAACCGCATTCTAACGAATCGTCGCAACATAAAGTTCGCAGTTATCGTGAATGATATAGGCGAGGTCAACATCGATGCATCGCTCATTGAAAAGGGTGGGGTGGTTGGCCAGGGCGATGACAGCCTTGTGGCATTGCAGAACGGATGCATCTGCTGCACGCTTAAGATGGATCTTGTAGCACAGCTCAACGACATTATGAAGATGGGCCGCTTCGATTACATTGCCATCGAGGCCAGCGGCATATGTGAACCAGAGCCCATTGCGCAGACGATTTGCTCTATGCCTGGCATGGGTGGCGAGTATGTGAGATATGGCATTCCGCGCCTCGACTGCGTGGTGACCGTCGTTGACGCGCTGCGTCTGCAGAGCGAATTCAACTGCGGTGACGACCTCACACGCAAGAATATCGACGAGGAAGATATCGAGAACCTGATTATACAACAGATAGAGTTCTGCAATATCGTGTTGCTCAACAAAGCATCGGAGGTTGACGCACACGAACTGGAGCGCATCAAGCAGATAATACGTGCGCTGCAGCCAAAGGCAGAGATTATTCCCTGCGACTATGCCGACATCGATCTCGATAAGATTGTGGGCACGGGGATGTTTGATTTCGAACAAGTTATGACATCGGCCACATGGATAAAAGAACTGGAGAAACATATGGATGAAGATGAGCACGAAGAACACGATGATGACGACGAGCACGAGCACCATCATCATCACGAAGATGAAGACCACCATCACGACCACGACGATGATGACGAGCACGAGCATCACCACCATCATCACCACCACCACGAAGGAGGTGAAGTGGAAGAATATGGCATCGGCACGTTTGTTTATTTCCGTCGCCGTCCGTTCGATATCCACAAGTTCGACCGTTTCGTGTCGGCTCACTGGCCAAAGAACATCATCCGCGCAAAAGGCATTTGCTACTTCTCGCACAACACCGACATGTCGTTCCTCTTCGAACAGGCAGGTGTGCAGAAGACATTGCGCGAGGCAGGACTGTGGTATGCGACAATGAAGGAGGATGAGCTGATTGAACTGCTGAAGCGCGAGCCGGGGCTCTTACGTGATTGGGATGATACTTGGGGCGACCGCATGCAAAAGATAGTCTTCATCGGACAGAAACTCGATAAGGACTTCATCCGCCAACAGCTCGACGAGTGCCTGATGGGCTGACGCGTCGCAACAGAATAGTTATTAAACCCAAATCGGTCGTTAGACCAACACATTGATTTTCGCGTTCTTTTTTAGGTTTATTCATGTCATAGCAGCATTTCTATTGCCATCTTGTCTAAGTTGGCATTTTGCCGTAGCGAGCTACGCCTGCAATGCCCACTCAGCCAATTTGACTAATATAAATACTACTCTGACATAAATTCTAAAGACCGATTTGGGTTAAAATAATTTGCTAGCAAATTTTCTGGTAAATGGGCTCTTTAATGGCAATAAAGAGGCTCTTAATTGAGAAATTTGCTAGCAAATTTTTTATTGAGGAAATATAGAGGGTAGTGCAAAGGGTTTCAGATGGTGAGCAGATGATAAATACCTCCTGCCATTGGTCGCACTACTCCTTTCATTTCGAGCGAGAAGAGAATGCCGCTGAGTTCCGATATAGGAATGCCCGTCTGCACGGCGAGCATGTTTATCTGTTGGTCGTTGGTGTCGGTAAGTGCGTCGGTCACCTTCTGCTCGGCATCTGTCAGGTCGGGGAACATCTGTCGCTCTATCCCCTTACTGCGTGCCGTCTGCACATCGGCAGCCGACTCCCATCCGAGCGTATGCATCATATCATCGGCGCTAGTGATGAGTGTTGCCCCGTTGTTACGTATAAGGTTGTTGCATCCTTCGCTGTATTTTGCCCCCACAGGTCCCGGGAATGCCATCACGTCGCGGTTGTAGCTGTTGGCAATGCTTGTTGTGATGAGGCCGCCACCGTGGGCTGCACTCTCCACCAGAATGACTGCATCTGACATGCCTGCCACTATCCTGTTGCGACGAACGAAGTTCACCTTATCGGCATTTGTATTTGACAAAAATTCGGTTATCAATCCTCCATGTTGAAGCATTTGCTCGGCTGTCTTGCGATGATGTCCGGGATAGATGGTGTCGAGCCCGTGGGCAAGCACGCCAATGGTGTCGATTCCGTTCTCTATGGCGCTGCGGTGGGCACAGATATCAACACCATATGCCAGTCCGCTGACGATGATAACGTCGGGCGCCAATGTCTTCATATCCGACACAAAACGGCGGATAATCTCTTGTCCATAGTTGGTCGCCTGACGTGTTCCTACGATGCTGATTATACGCTGGGCGTTTAGGTCGGCTGTGCCCCTATAGAAAAGCACAAGCGGTGCATCGTCGCATTGCCGTAGGCGTTCGGGGTATTCGGGGTCGGAGATGATCAGTGGGCTGATATGATGCTTTGTATCGAACTCCATTTCTGCTTCGGCACGGCGCATCGGTTCGTCGATACTCTTCATTGACGCCACCAGACGATCGGAAGCCGTGGGCAGTATCTCGCGTATGTTGTTGTGGTGTGCGAGTATCTCGGTAGCCGATCCCACTTCGCGCAAGAGCATTAGCATCGCCGTGGGAGAGAAGTGTCCTATGCGTGTGAGGGCTATGGTGTTGAGAATTTCCTGTTGGTTCATTGTTTTGCGTGGCAAGTATTATTGTTTAGGTTTACTGTTGTCTGCGTTATGAAATCTTTCCGAGCCGCTCGTTGATACCGTCGCGATATGCTCTGGCGATGTCGGCTACGTCGCGCCACCGATATCCTTGGCGTGTGATGGTGAGCAGGATGGCACTCCATAGAAATCCTTGCATACCGATGAAAGCCCTTGCGTAGCGCACCATGGCGTTGCGCCCGTAGCGGTGATTGAAATAGGCTGAGTTGCGCACCTGATAGAGACGCTTCTGCTTCTTCTTACGCTGTTTTTCGGTCCAACTGTCATCGGTGAAGAACAGTTTCTTCTGTATGATTGCATCGGGCACATAGACGACGCGGAATCCTGCCATCACCGTGCGCAGGCTATAGTCGGTGTCATCATAGAAAATGAATAAGTCTTTGTTTGGGAATCCAATCTTTTCCACCACCTGACGGCGGATTAGCGGTCCCTCGAACACCATGCCTTCGATGTTGGTGGGAGCGCTGACGTCGGGTGTGAGCCGTTGCTGGTGCATCGAGAGCAGCGGGTTGCTCATGTTGATCTTTCCGCATTCGTTAACAAAAACCTTTCCCGCACGCATCCTTCGCGGACAAAGAATACCGATGCTTGTGTCGTCAGCCAGCGCCATGAGTTGTTCGAGACAAGAATCTTCGGGATACACGTCGTCGTCCATGCACCACAGCCAGTCGGCTCCCATATCGTAGGCTCGCTTCATTCCTGTGTAGAAGCCGCCCGAGCCGCCCACGTTCTCCTGTGTTACGACGTCGATGCCCTTCTGTTCGGCGAGCCAATCGGAGGTGCCGTCGGTAGAACCATTGTTTACCACAACGATTGCGTGTAATCTGGCAGTGGCTTTCAAGTGGGCAATGGTGAGTTTAAGCAGTTCTAATCGGTTGTAGGTGACAACAACGGCAATGACTTTCATTCTCGGCTGATTATTGTGTTTTATTATCTTTGAAACAGTAATGCTATTCTTTTGCGATATAACGCTCGAATGCTTTGTCGAGCTCGTCGCACATGGAAAGTTTTCCGTCAACAACAGTCACTATTTCCACCTCAGAGCGGAAGCATAGTCTCTCGTCGCTCTCACGGAAGATGTGATGTGTGAAAACATATCGCAGTCCTTCCTTTCGCAGTGCCATTCGCGATATGGCAACATCTTCGCCACGAAGAGGAATCTTAAACTGCATGTTCATTCGTGCCGCGACGGCATCGATGCCACGACGGTGAAGGTCGGCGAAACTCAGTCCGAGCTGACGCAGGAACAGATGACGCGTGTGCTCGGTGTAGTGCATGTAATTGGCGTTGTTGACAATGCCCTGGATGTCGCATTCGTAGTCGCGCACGGCGATTCTTGTCTCGAAGATATAGTCCATAACGGTCGTTTCGCTTTGTCGTTATTTTTTCAGATATTCGAATCCGAATCGACATCTCAGGCAGTCCTTGCGGTCGCAGTATTTGTTTTTCAGTTGTATGAGTGCCTGCGATTCGGTTGCTGTGGTGGCATTGAGGCCACACTGCTTCCATGTCTCTACGATGCTGTTTTTCTCGGCTGCTATTTCCTCGAGCAGCGAGAATGCCTTGTCGCAGAGACTCTCTTTCGAGTATGTACGGCCGTAAGCGAAGAGCATCGGCACCACGGTGTTGATGATGATGATATCCTTCGATGTGCTGGAGAGAATTTTGTAGCTTTTTCTGCTCTCTGCCCCGAAAAGATAGTGTGTCTGCCAATATTCGGTTACCGAGGTGTCGAGTGCCTTGTGCAGCGCTTTCACACTGTTGCACTCGAGAATCTGGCTCAGGTTGGCTGTGCCGTTGTGGTAAAGTTTTGCCAACTGCGATATGCGTATGTGTGGGAAATTATGCGGTCGGAGTCGCAGGAATCGCCACTGCTCGGGTGCCATTGAGTAGAGGTTGAATTTGTACGAAAGGAAATCATACTCGTCGCGTAGTCGCAGATAGTAATCATCGTTGATTGCTTGTTCGCGGTAGCGCTTGTTGATGGCGTCGGGTGAGAGCAGGCCTGCCTGTCCCATGAAGAACGCCTCTATCTGGAAGATGTCGTCGCGATGATGGGCAACATATCCGATGTGCAGGTTGTTAGCCCACGACTCAAAGGCGTCGCCGTTTATGCCAAAGCCGAAGTTGCGGGCCAATGTCCTGAAAAATGCCTCTTCCCACGACCCGTTACATTTCTCCACTCGTTTGGCAATGGCTTCGGTTTTTTCCTCGAGTCGTTCTGTCTGAAGGGCACTGAGCCAACTTTTAACTTTAATAGCCTCCAATTCTGGGATTATCTTATAGCACGGAGGGTAGCGGTCTTCGTTAATCAGACTGTCATATCCGTTTTTTACTTTCTCCGGAACACTGAGCTGCAGTTGAGGAATGACGCGTCCGTTGAAATCAATCACCTCGTCGTCGATTGTCTCAGCCACATGCAGGATGACGTTGTTGTATGCCTTGTCGGTGTCGTGACCATGGCGATACCAGTCTTTTGAACGGTCGTGAATCTCCACGTTGCCTGCCCACATGCAATCGCCGATTTTTATTTTGGCATTGAAAAAGTCAGGCCCCGAATTATGATTGAGTAACCCGCTGTCGATGACTTCAACCGGTTGTCCGTCGGTTGTAGTGAGCGGCTTCAGAGGGAAGAGCCGATGTTTCCAGACGTATTGAAGGAGTTTTTCCATAGCGAGTGATGGTTTAGGCTGCAGTTAGGAGTAATATTTCTTTTTAATTAAAAAGCAGCAGGTGGTTTCAATATTCTTTCACACCAGCCTGCTGCTTTGTATTGTTCCGCTATTATTTTTTCATTTCATTGATGATAACCTGAATGTCGGCAGTCGAAATCTTACCGTCTCCATTGAGGTCATAGCTCATATCCTGTGAATCTGAAGGTTTCTTCATCTCGTTGATGATAACCTGTATGTCGGCAGTCGATACCTTACCGTCGCCGTTGAGGTCGTAGTTGATTCCGGCTTTCTTTATAAACACAATCCATTTGCTTGCCTTTGAGAGGTCGGCGGCGTAGCATGTGATAAATGCAATCTGGTCGGCTTCTTTCTGCAGTTCAGGATTTTCGAAATCAATACCCTCGGCATTTACGACTTC
>CACZRN010000066.1 GCA_902783625.1 uncultured Prevotellaceae bacterium | reverse complement strand
TTTTTGATTTCGCGTGTATGCAGTGATGAAAGGCAACCGACGTCGATGCCACAACGAAAAGTCAATTAACAAACAAATAAAAAGTAACAAAACGAATATGACACGCAGAATCACATTTACTATTCTTGCCCTCACGGCAATGCTCAATATTTATGCCCAGCAGGCAGAACTTCTCAGCTCGAAAGCAATCACTGACCTGCTCATGCAGGACTCCGCCGAAGTGGCCTCATCTTACGGCAAGTGGGACCAGTACGTGAAAGAGCATCCGATGGACGAGAACGGCTGGCGCAACCTCTACGACATCAGCAAGCGTTATGAGGATTTCCTGTCAGGTAACGACTATGCCAAGACAAAGAAGAAAGAAACCAGCGTTCTTGGCCGCATGGAAAAAGCCATCCCCGACAGCTATACCTTCAACTATTGCGCCTACGACGGAGGCTACTGGGTATACACATCTGACGAAACCGACGACGCATCTACGACCGACAAGCCTAACTATGCCGAGCGCGCTATCAAGATGATGCCTGAAAACGCACAGGGATACGAATACGAAAAACTCGCCACTTATCTCATCTCGCAGCACGACACGCTGCGACTGGCCAACCTCCTGCGGCGGTATTACGAGAGCGGGCAGTTCCCCCAGGAGCAACTGCAATACGACTACAACGAGTTGCAAGGCATGGAGCACGGGGGTGTATACATCGCACAACACCAAGGATTTATCATCGGTAAGCTTATACTGCAGTTGGTCCTCGGAATGCACCGCGACAAGATTCTCTACTGTGAGAACATAGCCACCTATCCCGACTATCTGCCCGCCGTGTTCCGTCAGATCGGATTATCCAACGACTTCCTCGCTTCTGGCAGTGAATACAGAAAGGAAGTGCGGCAGGAAATGCAACTGGCGATGATCATCCGCTACATCTGCGACCAGAGCAAGCATCCTGTCTATATTGGAGGCAGCAGTTTCTCCACACTTGTGCTCGGTCATGGCGTGCCCGACGACATGAAGGAGAACCTCTACAACGAAGGCCTCACTCTGCGCTACTCCACCACCCCCTACGACAACCACAAGGTGAAACGCCGCAACGTGGAAGAACGCTATCAGCTCGACTATCTGCGCTTTCCATTCTGCGTAGACAGGACTAACGAAAGACGAAACTATAACCATCCGGCCAGCGATCTTGCCTTCAACTATGCCATACTGCTCTACGACCTTCTCCCCTACTATGCTGAGCACAAAGAGGAGCGTTTCTGGTGGCTAAACAGCTTGCTCAACAACATACTGGAGGCAAAACTGCAAACAGATAAGGACGTGCTATTCAATGTGGGATACACGATGTTTCACATACGCGAACTGAACGACAAAGGAAAACATTATCAGGTTGTATCCATGCCTATACACACCAAGAGGCAAGAAAACGGCAACACGCTGATCTACACCAGCGAGGCAGACGAAAAAGTAATATTCCAAACCGAACCTGACAGACAGTAAGCCATGCATATATTCCACACCAATCTACAGAAACAGTCTGACGAGCAACTACTGCTCTATCTCAAGCGAGGGGACAGATTCCACTCTCTTGGGAAAGGAGCAGAAGAGGAATATTTCGACGAGATATACCGCCGCTACGCCCGAAGGCTGCACGGATTCTTCTTCCGACAGCTCGGTGGCGATGCAGATCGTGCTGCCGATGCCACCCACGACGTGTTCTTGCGGCTGTATGAGTCACGCGAGCGATACATCGAGGGCAGCAACGCCGCCACATGGATATTCACCATCGCCTACAACCTCTGCAAAAATCAGTATCGCCACAATGCCTACGTCGCCGACTATCTCGCAACGCTCGACCGTGAGCCTACGGAAGAGCAGCAGACCGAAATCCACATGGACCGCGACACCCTGCACAATGCACTGCGCGAAGTGCTCGACTCTCTTCCCGACCCTCTTCACCAACTCTTCTCGCTCCGACACGAGGAAGAACTCACCGTGACACAGATAGCTGCAATAATGGATATTCCAGAGGGAACAGTGAAGAGCAGACTCCACAAAACAATGACTATCATCCGCAAACAACTCAAGCAATATGAAGAAAAATAGAATCACCGACGACGACATCATCATGATGGCACGCCAACTGAAAGAAGAGTCTAACCTCCAATCCGCGGAAGGGGACACGACTGATCTTCGCAAACCAGACGTATTCCACACTCCCTCGGAAAGAAGGACTGGAGGCTGGTGGATTGCTGCCGCATCTATACTCGGCTTCCTCGCAGGCTTCGGTTTGAGACCGTCGACTGACAATAAAGATGGCATAGTCGCCCAGACGGTTGTGGAACACCGCACCGACACCATCGTCGTACACGAGACCCTGCGCGACACCGTGTGGCAGACGCGTACAATCGTGAAGACTGCTGAGCCCAAATATATTGCCAAACAAGACGCCGAGGTCGATAAGCAAGAGGACGAAGAAGAGTCGCAGGGATGCTCAATCACATGCGACAACATTCCCTACGAACTTCTTGCAAGAAACTAAACAAACGATTTCAGGACAAGCTTGAGTAAAGCTATTCGGCTTCTTTTACCGACCCCTCATCAGCCTCGTGTTTTAAACAGTTGCATCAAGTGCAGAAAATTTTGCTAGCAAAATTTTGAATAAAGAGGCTCTTTAATGACAATAAAGGGCCCAGTTAACGGAAATTTTGCTAGCAAAATTTTCTATTCAGGATTATTGTTACACAAAAGCAAATACCAAAAAGGGAAGCTACATTATAATCCTCAAAGAATTATTATCATCAAATTTTAGGTTTTGATCAGCATCTTCCGCGAGGCAGGTGCTGATTTTTACAAAAGCGAAAACATACGCAAAAATAGAAAAACGAATACAATAATAAAAGAGGGAAAGACGTTTATTCAATAAAGAGTAGGAATAAAAATCTAAAAATATGAAACACAGATTTTTTTCAAAGTCGATTACTTTTGCGATGCTTTTATCTATCGTGACGATATTGTTGGGCTGCAAGTCGGACAATGGCGATACCATAAATGAAGGTAAACGTGCTATTCCTGTGGTTGCACGTCCAGATGTACTTGTAGTTGGTGGTGGTCCTGCTGGCATCGGCGCGGCAATAGCAGCTGCACGGAGCGGTGCAAAGACAATGCTTGTTGAACTATATGGCTATGTGGGAGGCAACCTGACAGTGGCGCAGATAAACCCGATGTTTACCTTTCACGACGTTAGCGGACGACAGATAATCGACGGCATTGCAGGCGAATTTGTAAACAGAATGAAGGAAAAAGGCTATACCGAAGGTCACATGACTGATCTTACATTCGACAATGCATCGATGACACCTTTGAATCCTGAAGGATCGAAGGTAGTTTTACTCGACATGCTTGAGGAGGCAGGTGTAAGGCTCTTACTTCATACGATGTGCGTCGATGCCATCTCTCACAACGGAAAGGTAGAGGCTGTCATCATTGAAAACAAGTCGGGGCGCTCAGCAATATGTCCGAAGGTGGTTATCGACTGCACCGGCGACGGCGATGTAGCAGTGAAATCCGGGGCACAATATACGATTGGCAATGAAGAAGGGGTGATGCAACCCGTGTCGCTCTTTTTCAGGATTGGGGGTGTAGATACAAAAGCATTGCGCAAATGGATGAAGGAGAACAGGGAATTCCTTAAAGATAGCCCCACCGACAGCGAGATTGACATCCAGAAAGGGATCGCGTTTCTAGGACTGAACAACATGGTGAAGGATGAGATTGCCGAGGGCAAGCTCGATGAGGAGATTGCAAACCGGATACTTATGTATGAACTCCCTCACCATCAATTTGCCATCAACGTCACCCGGCTGCAGAACATATCGGGCGTGAATGCCGAGGAGATGACGAAAGCTGAGATAAGACTCCGGAAACAAGTGCTTCAGGTGTTTGACTTCCTTTCTGCTCACGTTGGCGGTTTTGAGGATTCCTACATCCTCGACACAGGTGTACAAGTAGGTGTGAGAGAGTCGCGTCATATCGTAGGCGACTACATACTGAACGAGAACGATGTGCTCGAAGGCCGCGCATTTAACGATGGCATCTCGTGCGGAACATACGCCATCGACATACACCCAGGCAAGGGGAAAATGCAGATTTACACCGGTTCGGGTAAAGCAGTATATGAAATACCATACCGCTCGCTTATTCCTGTAGGCCTAAAGAATTTGCTTGTCGCAGGACGATGCCTCTCTGCCAACAGCATGGCAGCTGGCTCGGCAAGAGTGATGGCCACATGTATGGCAATGGGACAAGGTGCGGGAGTAGCTGCAGCAATGGCTGCTGCCACAGATGCACAAACGAGGAATGTGGACACAAAACAACTGAGAGCAACGCTAAAGAAACAAGGACAATATCTGCTGAACGCTGATATAACCCCGAAAAGCGATGAAAGTCTAATTTTGAATCGCAAAGACGGCGACGGAAGCAGAGGCAGCCATTACAATCCTTTCAAAAAGACAAAGGAATGAAACCAACCTTTTTCATCCCCTGCGGATTTCATTTAAAATGAAGTTGAAGAAAAGCAAGAAGACAGATATATAAACAAAATTGCCACCGAACGTCATCCGCTCGGTGGCAATTATTATGATATTATATTAGTATTTGAACACCTTTCCCCCTGCAAGCACTTCCTGTCGTTTCTCGTCGAAGGTCACCTTCTGTCCTGTGCGCAGTGCGGCGTTGCACATGATGGTAGCTATAGAGTGGTTGTATCCAGCCTGTGCAGGTGCGTTTGGCTGTTTACGGCTACGCACGCACTCCATCCAGTTGCGCATGTGGAGATATGTCATCGGGTCGCCACCGGTGTTGGCACTGTTGGCCACCTTCACATCAGGCAACTTGAAGTTTTCGAGAAGATTAGGCTGCATACCCATCTCATCGGCAGCCCACTTCTGCAGTCCTCCCTCTGACGACACCTGATTGGTATCGAGATTGAGAGTGCCACCGTTTGAGAAGTAGAGCTCTTTCACTCCACCTGCCTCGTTATGCATGCGTGAGCTGTAGAGCACTTGGAAATTGTCGGACCCATCAGGCTTGCCATAGTCGAACACTGCAGTCACTGTGTCGTAGTTGCGACGACCGTCTTTCCAGCAGTATATACCCCCGTTTGCTGCCACGCTCTGCGGGTGTGCGAGCCCTGTGAACCAGTGTACGGTGTCGATCTGGTGCGACATCCACTGTCCGGGAATACCCGACGAGAACGGCCAGAAGAGACGATACTCGAGGTACTTGCGCGGATCCCACTTCTCATACGGACGATTGAGGAGGAATCGCTTCCAGTCGGTATCTTGCTCGAAGCATTTTGCCACGAGGTCTTTGCGACGCCAACGTCCCGGCTGGTTGACATTCCATGTCATCTCCACCATGGTTATCTTTCCGAACTTGCCCGACTGTATGTAGTCGTATGCCGCCTGATAGTTGGGTGCTGAGCGTCGCTGCGATCCTATCTGTACAATCTTTCCCGTCTCCTTGACAGCCTTCAGCGCTGCGCGTGCATCCTCCATTGTCTCAGCGAACGGCTTCTCTACATATGCGTCGCACCCTGCTTTCACTGCCTGTATGCAGTGCTGTGAGTGCTGGAAGTCGGCTGTCGAGATAATAACGGCATCGCAGATTTTTGCGTCGTACAGCTCTTCATTATTTCGGAAAGCACGTACATTGATTCCGTATTTCTCCTTAAAATGCTTCACTGCCTCCTCGCGGCGCAGTTTCCAGATATCGGAGACGGCAACAATCTCGAAGTTAAGTTCCTCGGCACATGCCATGAACGAGGGCAGCAACGACTGGCGGAAGCGGTCGGAGAATCCGATCACACCCACGCGAATCCTGTCGTTAGAGCCTAACACTTTGGCGAAGGCAGGCATGGGCATTCCTATTCCTGCAACGGCCAGACCTGCAGTGCCATACATACAAGTCTTCAAAAAATCTCTACGTGTTGTCATAATTGCGTATTTTTAGTAATAAATTGTTTCACTGCAAATCTATTCGCCATAAGCGATAAGTAGCTGTCGCTGCACTTCCTGAATGGCCGGCTTCAGCTGCTTGGCGAAGTCGCCCCATCCGCATTCTATCGAGATGGAGCCGTTGTATTTTATCTTCTTCAATGCGCGGAAGTAAGGAGTGAAATCGTCGCCGTCGGTACTCGGCGGTGTGCGCCGCGCATTCTCGGCGATGTGCACGTTGGCAATGTATTTCCTACCAGCGTTTATCAGCGACTGCGGGCTCTCACCCTCCTGCATCATGTGATAGATGTCGGCATTCACCTTCACATTTGGGCTGCCCACCTTCTTTGCTATCTCGTAGCCCTCCTGCACGGTATTGATGAAGTTGCACTCTTGTTTCCTTAGCGGCTCGATGGCTATCACCACCCCATATTTCTTGGCTATGGCCCCCATGCGCTTCAGTAGTGTAACGAACTGCCGCTCTGCCTCATCGCGCGAAAAGCCCTCGGGATAGCTTCTTGCCCATCCACTGCCGAGCACTGTCACTTTTATGCCCACCTCGGCAGCGCGCCGCATGGCCACCTCGGTGTAAGCCACTGCCGTCTCAATGTCGAAGTCGGGACCCGTGAGACGTATCTCACCAGGGAAGAAGCAGTTGGTCGACCGCACCGGCAGCACACTCTCGGCGGCAGCCTTACGATTGGCAGCGAAGTCAGCATCGCTCTTCTGCGGCATGAGGAAGTTCATAAGGTTTTCCTCAACATGAGCGCCGCCGGCAGACTTTATCAGGGCAGCATTGTCGATCGACGTGCACACACCGATACGCTCGGTAAGACGGCATTTGCGAGATTTTCCAAAGGCAGTTGTAATAATCATCATAGCAGAAAAAAGGAAAACGATTCTGAATGATTTCATTTCGATAATAGTTTTTTAAAGTTAACAATTCTGCCGGCACTTCACCCCTCCGGCAAGGGCATTGCTACTGCCGAAAACAGCAGCCACCTGCAAAGATATACAAAAAATGCTGAATAAACAATGCATTTTTTTGAGTTTTTATGCATCGGCTACGAAAAAAATTCTAAGAACAGATTATTGAGGTTATTTCGGAATTAATCTGTAACTTTGCAGTGTACAATACATTTATTTCTATGACATTCAAGACTATCAGCATTGACTGCTCCGGCATGAGCAAAGAGGGGCTTCACCTGGCGATGAAAGAGTTGTTGGGATTTCCCGAGTTTTATGGAATGAACTGGGACGCAATGTATGACTGCCTGTCGAGTATGCGGCTACGCGGATCAGGGATGTCGGAAATCACCCTAACTGCCGATGAGATGCTGATAATCGAATGCAAGAGCCTGCAGAAGGCAGAGTTCGACGTGGGTATCTTTATGGAGATTATCGAAGCGGTGAACGCCCGCGAACTCGATGCCGGCAACAAATCGCTCATACTTTTGAATCTGATTCAGTAGTAATTCGCCTTTTGTCTTCCTCATCCAAAAGACAAGAAGCCCTAAGCGAGACGTTCTGACGGCGGTGGTGCACTGCCGACAATGAGAGGAAACCTATGTAGGTTAAGCACTTGCAAAACTTATGAAATAAAAATGGAGAAATAATTTGCGATTTTTTATAAAAAGGAGTACCTTTGCAGATGTTATCAGGCGACCCTGCGAAAGAGGTCGGGAAGCCTCGGTTGCCGATGACGAGACATACACCTTTAAGCGTTTTACAGATAACATACAGAAAAATATGATTCTCTTTTTTGGCAATACCGAAGAAAGTGTTATCGCCGTAGAAAGCTCCCGCACGCTGTCGAGCGAGGAGATGGGTCGGCTGTCGTGGTTGTTTGCAGGTGCTCCGCTCATTGAGCAGGAGGCGATAGAGGGACGGTTCATCGGTCCACGTCGCGAGATGATTACGCCTTGGAGCACGAATGCCGTGGAGATAACGCAAAACATGAATCTCGACGGCATTCTGCGTATTGAGGAATATCGCCACATAGCCGACGAGACTACCAGCGACGATGGTATACCTGCAGATTTCGACCCGATGCTGCAACGAATCTACAAAGGGCTCGACCAGCGCGTGTTTATCATCAACCACCAGCCCGAAGAGATAAAATATGTGGAAAACCTCGAAGAGTATAACGAGCAGGAGGGACTGGCACTATCGGCCGAGGAAATAGAATATCTTCACAAAATTGAAGAGCAGAATGGCCGACCGCTAACCGACTCCGAGATATTCGGATTCGCACAGATAAACTCGGAGCACTGCCGACATAAGATATTCGGCGGCAAGTTTATCATCGACGGCAAAGAGATGGAGTCGAGCCTGTTTGACATGATAAAAAAGACCACGAAGGAGAATCCCAACGCCATATTGTCGGCATATAAAGACAACGTGGCCTTCGCGCAGGGACCCATGGTAGAACAGTTTGCTCCCAAGAACCCCACGACGAGCGACTATTTCGAGACACACGAGATAGAAAGCGTGATATCACTGAAGGCCGAAACACATAACTTCCCCACCACCGTTGAGCCGTTCAACGGTGCAGCTACAGGTACCGGCGGCGAGATACGCGACCGTATGGGCGGCGGTACGGGGTCGTGGCCGATAGCAGGAACTGCCGTGTATATGACAGCATATCCCGAAGACGCTAAAGACAAAACGAAAGTGCGCCCGGGAGCAATGGCTGCACGCAAATGGCTATATCAAAGCCCAGAACAGATACTCATAAAAGCATCGAACGGAGCAAGCGACTTCGGAAATAAGTTCGGTCAGCCACTCATCTGCGGTTCGGTGCTGACATTTGAGCACAAGGAAGACGACCAGGAACTGGGCTACGACAAGGTGATAATGCTCGCGGGAGGAGTGGGCTATGCAAATAAACGCGACTGCCTGAAGCGAAAGCCGCAGAAAGGCAACAAAATAGTAGTGGTGGGCGGTGATAACTATCGCATCGGTCTTGGCGGAGGTTCGGTATCGTCGGTAGATACCGGTCGATACAGCAATGGCATTGAACTTAACGCCATACAGCGTGCCAACCCCGAGATGCAGAAACGCGCCTATAACCTGGTGCGTGCCCTCACCGAGAGCGACGATAACCCCATCATGAGCATCCACGACCATGGCAGCGCAGGACACCTGAACTGTCTCTCAGAACTTGTGGAAGACTGCGGCGGAAAGATAGAGATGGACAAGCTGCCCATTGGCGACAAGACTCTTTCGGCTAAGGAAATCATTGCCAACGAGAGCCAGGAGCGCATGGGACTGCTCATCGACGAGAGCCATATCGACATGGTGAAGAAGATTGCCGAGCGTGAGCGTGCACCGTTCTATGTGGTTGGAGAGACCACCGGCGACGCACATTTCGCTTTCGAGCAGGCCGACGGCAGACAACCGTTCTCGCTCGATGTGGCTCAGATGTTCGGACACTCGCCGAAGACAATTATGACCGACGAGACAGTGGTGCGCCACTATAAGGATGCCGAATACAAGACCGACGCCAAGAGTATTAACGAATATCTCGAGGGCGTGCTTCGCCTTGAGGCTGTGGCTTGTAAAGATTGGCTCACGAACAAAGTGGACCGCAGTGTGACAGGAAAGATTGCACGTCAGCAGTGCCAGGGAGTGCTGCAGTTGCCACTGAGCGACTGCGGAGTGGTGGCACTTGACTATCGTGGCAAGAAAGGTATCGCAACGGCTATCGGTCATGCTCCACAAGCCGGACTGGCATCGCCCGAGGCTGGTAGTGTACTATCGGTGGCCGAGGCATTGACAAACATCGTATGGGCGCCACTGAACAAGGGACTGAAAAGCGTATCGCTATCAGCCAACTGGATGTGGCCATGTCGCTCACATAAAGGTGAGGATGCCCGACTCTACAACGCAGTGAAAGCGCTGTCGGATTTCTGCTGCGACCTGAAGATTAACGTACCGACAGGAAAAGACTCGCTCTCGCTGACTCAACAATACCCCGACGGAAAGAAGGTGATAAGCCCAGGAACCGTCATTGTCAGCGCCGGAGGCGAGGTGAGCGACATAAGGAAGGTCGTCAGTCCGGTTGTGGTGAACGATAAGAACTCGTCGCTCTACCACATCGACTTCTCGTTCTGCGCCCAGCGACTGGGAGGATCGGCATTTGCTCAGAGCATCGGCTACGTAGGCGACGACGTCCCAACCGTGCTCGATGCTGAATACTTCGAGGCATGTTTCAACGCCATACAAGAGCTTATACGCCGCGGATGGATAATGTCAGGCCACGATATAAGCGCCGGCGGACTGATTACCACTTTGCTTGAGATGAGTTTTGCCAACACCGAGGGTGGAATGCACATTAATCTTCACAACATCAACAACGGTGACGTGGTGAAGACTCTCTTCGCAGAGAACCCTGGAGTGGTGATACAGGTCAGCGACGATCACAAGTTCGACCTTCGCGAACTGCTTGAGGACCTCGGCGTGGGATTTGCCAAGATAGGCTACCCCACCCCTTCGGACCGCACCCTGACGATAAAGAACGACGACGAGGAATATCTGTTCGACATCGACCGTCTGCGCGACATTTGGTATCACACTTCATTCCTTTTCGACCAGAAACAAAGCTTCAATGGCATGGCCGCAGAGCGCTATCGCAACTACAAGCACCAGCCACTCGAGATGGTATGCCCACGTGGGTTCAACGGCAGTCTGCTCGGGATGGGTGCAAGAATCTTTAATCTAAAGGAAGAAAAAGGCGACGACGCAAAGAACAAGAACGCCAGTCAGGCCATTGCCAAGCCGAAAGCGGCGATAATTCGTGAGAAAGGCACCAACGGCGAACGCGAGATGGCTTATTCGCTATATTTGGCAGGTTTTGAAGTGAAAGACGTCATGATGACCGACCTCATCAGCGGACGCGAAACACTCGACGACGTGAACATGATTGTGTTCTGCGGTGGTTTCTCAAACAGCGACGTGCTTGGCTCGGCAAAGGGCTGGGCCGGAGCGTTCCTATACAATCCAAAGGCAAAAGAGGCGCTCGACAGGTTCTATGCAAGAGAAGACACTCTGTCGCTCGGAATATGCAACGGCTGCCAACTCATGGTGGAACTCGGACTTATCGACAAAGCCGATGGCAATACTAACAGCGACGGTAGTATGCAGACAAAGATGGAGCACAACACCTCACACAAATTCGAGAGTGCATTCCTCACGCTACGCATCCCGAAGAACAACAGCGTCATGCTCGGCTCACTGGCCGGAAGCAAGCTGGGAATATGGGTAGCACACGGCGAAGGACGGTTCCATCTGCCAAAAGCCGAGACCGAGTATAACATCGTGGCTAAATACAACTACAGCGGCTATCCCGGCAATCCCAACGGCAGCGACTACGACGTGGCTGGAATATGTTCGGCAGATGGTCGCCACATAGCAATGATGCCCCATCTGGAGCGGGCTATCTTCCCGTGGCAGTGTGGATGGTATCCCGAAGACAGGCGCGGCGACGAGGCAACACCATGGATGGAGGCATTCGTGAATGCACGCCGATGGGTGTCGGAAAAAATAAGACAAAAATAATGACCAACAGCAAGAGAATAGATGATTAATCTGGAACTATTCAAGACTTTTTTCAAAATTGGAGCCTTCACTCTGGGCGGAGGATACGCGATGATACCAATCATCGAGTCGGAAGTTGTCGACAAGCACAAGTGGCTCGACCGCGAGGAGTTTCTCGATACCCTTGCCGTAGCGCAGAGTTGTCCTGGCGTCTTCGCCATCAACATGAGCACATTCGTGGGCTATAAGCTTCGCAGCACGAGCGGTGCACTTGCTGCCTCGCTGGGCACTGCACTGCCATCATTCATCATTCTGCTGCTCATAGCCATGTGTTTCCAGAATTTCATCAACGTGGGATGGATTGCCGCAATGTTCCGTGGCATACGTCCCGCCGTAGTGGCACTTATCGCCGTGCCCACTTTCAACATGGCAAAAAGTGCGCACATCACCCTCGTCAACTGTTGGATACCCATCGCAAGCGCATTGCTCATCTATGCCATGGGCATGAATCCGATATTTATCATCATAGCCGCCGGTGCAGGGGGATATATCTATCACATGTTCCTGAGCGACGAAGCCGAGGACGATTTGACGAAATAACAAATTATCGGATTAACGAAAACAAAGCATTTTCAAATTTTCAATTAGACAACTGAATGATATTCCTATCGCTTTTTATAACATTCTTCGGCATCGGACTCTTCGGATTCGGTGGCGGATATGGCATGCTGTCGCTTATTCAGACCGAGACAGTGGTGCATCACGGATGGATTTCTTCGGCCGAATTCACCAACATAGTGGCTATCAGCCAGATGACTCCCGGCCCCATCGGCATCAATTCGGCAACCTATTGCGGCTATGCTGCCGTACACAATGCGGGGTATGGCAACCTGATGTCGGCTCTCGGATCGCTGACGGCGACATTCGCTCTCGTGCTGCCATCGCTGATACTGATGATACTTATATGCCGCATACTGATGAAGTATATGAAGACACCTGTCGTTCAGAGTGTTTTCACAGGACTGCGCCCAGCCGTCGTGGGACTTCTTCTGGCGGCAACGCTTTTGCTGATGAACAGCGAGAACTTCTCGTCGATTAGCGAGAACCCATGGCAGTTCTGGATAAGCATAGCTCTCTTCGTAGCCACATTCGTGGGAACGAAATATGTGAAAATAAACCCAATCCACATGATTTTCCTTGCAGCATACGCTGGATTGATGTTGCTGTATTAGACAGTAGGGAATAAGAAGCAAGGGGCAAGAGATATGGTGGCATGCAATTGCATCGCTCGTTCTCTTGCCCCTTGCTTTTTGTTTCTGCGCTTTCAGTTCTTCACCGTCAGGATAATGTATTCCGACCGTGTGCCTATTCGGAACTTGCCGCCCCAGATACCTATTCCGCTCGTGACATAATACTGTGTCTTGCCTTTCGTCAGAGGACCGAAAGCGTCTTCGTAAAGCAAATCCTCAATCCAACTGATGGGCCACACTTGTCCGTAGTGGGTGTGGCCACTGAACTGAAAGTCGACGCCTGCTTTCTCAGCATTCTCGAGGTTATAAGGCTGGTGGTCGAGAAGTATTGAGAATTTATCCTTCGCCACTGAAGCCATCAACCCTTCGACACTCTTTCTGCGGGCATTTGTGCGGTCGTCACGCCCTACGACAACTATCCCCTCGTCAAGTTCAACGCTCTCGTCGCGCAACAGACGGATACCTGCCTCTCGGAAGAAGCATCGCGACTTCTCGAGGTCGGCATAATAGTCGTGGTTGCCAGGGCAGGCATAGACAGGCATCGGCAGCCTGCGCCACTCGGAGGCCATATCCTCTTCGAGCAACGGACGGGTGCTGATGTCGACAATATCGCCGGCGATGAGCACATAGTCGGGGGCCTCGCGCAGAATGATATCAATCCACTTTTTAAGATCGGCACGAGTGTTGTGATAGCCAAGATGCAAGTCGCTCAAGAGCATCAAGCGGACTGGCTTACGGATCGGCTTTGCGGTCGCAATCTCGAGTGGCTGGCACACCTTGCGATGGTAGTTAAGGTTGGCATAGATGAACAGCGCCGTCATCAGTCCCACCACCAGTGCCGTGCCGTGCCAACTGCTATTGAGCAGCGACGAGGGAACTACGCCGACCAACCGCAGCACATCGAGAACGATGAAAAGCATGACAAGATAAAGCAGTATGATAACCGATGACGTACCCACCGCATACATCACCCGGGCGAGGGGCATGGGAACGGAATTGAGGCCTACGGAGAAATTAACCAATAATACGCAAAAAGCTCCAACCAAAAGCGCCACAACGATGGTTCTCAACCAGTTACCAAGCGGCAACAAATGCCACACATGCCAGCCGACATACGTACAACCGACGATGGGCAGCAATAGAAAAAGGAGTAAAAATATTTTCATCTTGGTGCAAAATTAAATGATGCAGATAGAAATACAAAACAAAAAGCATATTATTTTCACAGAGCAAATCACAGAATCTCATTCTCTACGTTAAATCTGAATATCTGTCATAGCGCCCGTTTAATGTGTGCTAAAATAAATAGCTGTCAGAAAACAGCAAAATAAATGAAACTCAACCATGCACCATCGTGGCGACCTGTGGTCGTTATATATTGTGGTGAGACACGATATAGAACGAAGCGGGAAAGCAATAAAGCCGTTTGTTTTCAACCTATTGTTCGACATTCAGAAAAATTTGCTAGCAAAATTTCTATTAAAGAGTCTCTTTAATGGCAACAAAGAGCCTTTCTATTCGGAATTTTGCTAGCAAAATTTCAGCCGCCCTATTCACATGGAATGAAAACATGCAATATTTAGACGTCAATGAAGAGGTTGACTCCGGTTGTGGCAAACGGATGAGGCTGTTTTCCTAAGCTTTTTCGCTGCGGTCAACAAATCGTCACTGACTTTAACTGCGTTGAAGTTAAGCTGCGCCTCGGAATAAATAATAAATATCTTCGATTTTTATTTTGTTCTTCTCTCAGCTTGCACTGACTTTTCCAATCCTTCGGATGAAGAAGTTAGGATGCGCTTCGGAAAAAAAAAGAATAATTCTTTTGTTTTTCTCTCAGCTTGCACTGACTTTTCCAATCCTTTGGATGAAGAAGTTAGGATGCGCTTCGGAAAAAAAAAGAATAAATTCTTTTGTTTTTCTCTCAGCTTTCACTAACTTTGTGGTCGGTGTGTGTGCGATAACATTTTTGTGTTTCGCTCTACTACCCGGAACCTTTCACACAGGATATAATGAAAAACAAAACATAATAAAATGATGAAAGCAAACAGACAATCTATCTTACGACTCATGCTCAGCGCAGCCATGCTGACCATGTTCGCAGCACTTCAGGCACAGCCCGTAGTGCAGGAAATCAACAAAGGTTGGCGTTTCCACGAGGCACGCCTCTCTACATGGCACGACGCCGAAGTACCAGGACTTGTACACACCGACCTGATGCGCAACGACATCATCGGCGACCCATTCTTCCGACTCAATGAGCGCGGAGTGCAATGGGTGGACAAGGAAGACTGGGAGTATGTGACAACATTCACTCCTACTGATGAACTCATGAAGCAGGACAACATCCAGATCCACTGCTTCGGACTCGACACCTACGCCGATGTGTATCTCAACGACGAGCTCGTGCTGAAGGCCGACAACATGTTCCGCGAGTGGAAGGCAAGCGTGAAGCATCTGCTAAAAGCCGGCGAGAACAAGCTCAGAGTTTATCTCCACTCACCCATAAAAGTGGATCTGCCTAAGTATGAAGCCGAGCCCTACTACCCCACCCGCCTCGACCAAAGCGAGAATGGCGGAATATTTGACAAGAAAGTGAGCATCTGGGCACGCAAGGCCGGCTACCACTACGGATGGGACTGGGGACCGCGCCTCGTCACCATCGGAATATGGCGACCGATACAGCTCGAAGCATGGAGCAACGCACGCATAAAAAACATCTACTACATGCAGCCCAGCGTGACGAAGAAACTGGCACAACTGAAAAATCAGGTGACAGTGACGTCGGACATCGACGCAGCAGCAACAGTGACCGTGAAAGACATGGAGAGCGGAAAGACACTGGCTACGATGCCAATCCAGATGAAAAAGGGTGAGAACATTATTTATATACCCGTGAACATCAAGAACCCACGCCTGTGGTGGACAAACGGCCTCGGAGAGCAATATCGCTACCGGCTGAAGACCGAGTTGGTGCTCAACGGCAAAACCATCGACGCGAAAGAGAATAAGATTGGCGTGCGCTCGCTACGAGTAGTACGCACTCCCGACAAGGACGGCGTGAGCTTCTACTTCGAGATCAACGGCCGGCCGGTGTTCGCAAAGGGCGCCAACTACGTGCCAATGGACAACTTCATGCCGCGTGTGACCGACCAACGCTACCGCCGGCTGATAAGTGACTGCGCGAAATCGAACATGAACATGCTGCGCATCTGGGGAGGAGGAGTATATGAGGACGACCGATTCTACGACCTCTGCGACGAATACGGAATACTCATCTGGCAAGACTTCATGTTTGCATGCGCAATGTTCCCCGCAAAAGGCGAGTTCCTCGAGAACATCCGGCAGGAAGCCATCGACAATGTGGTGCGCCTGCGCAACTTCGCATGCATAGCACTATGGTGCGGCAACAACGAGAACCAGGACGGATGGTTCCTGCCGTGGGGATGGCACGAAATGGCTGGCGACCACGAGGACGAGGTGTGGAAGCAATTCCAAGACCAATACTACGTGGTCATTCCCGAGGTCGTGAAGAAGTATGCACCCGAGACAACCTACTGGCCGTCGTCGGCATTCTCCGACTACAACCAGCTCTCCGACCCGTCGAAGGGCGACTGCCACTACTGGGACGTATGGCACGGACAGAAACCTATCGAAAACTACAACACCGCCAAAGCCCGCTTCTTCAGCGAATACGGCTTCCAGTCGTTCCCTGAATTCATATCAGTAAAGCAATATGCCCCGAAAAAAGAGGACTGGGACATCCACTCGGAGGTTATGATGTCGCACCAGAGAGACGGAGATCACGGCAATGACGTAATCAAATACTACATGGACAACGAATACCGGCAGCCGACAGACTTCCGTCGCTTCCTCTATGTGGGACACGTTCTGCAAGGCGATGCCATAAAGACAGCCATGGAAGCATTCCGCCGCGACATGCCCTACTGCATGGGGTCGCTCTACTGGCAGGTTGACGACTGCTGGCCTGTAGCATCATGGGCAAGCATCGACTACTACGGACGATGGAAAGCACAGCAATACTATGCACGCAAAGCCTACGACCAAATCCTCGTATCACCACTCGCACAGGGCGACAACCTGAACATATACGTGGTCTCCGACGAGTCGAACTCAACGAAAGGAACACTCGACGTGAAGGTGATGAAGTTCGACGGGACAATCGTGTCGCAGATTACAAAGAACGTCACCGTGCCGGCTAATACAAGCACAATAATGATATCGGAGAACATCGAAAAACTGCTCAAGGGCGAAAAGAAAAACGACGTGGTGGTTCACGCTGCATTCACGACAAAGAAGGGAAAGACATACGACAACAACTATGTCATGCTGAAGCAGAAAGACATCAACTACCCGCATGTTGACATCGACTACTCCTTCGCTCCTGCTGCCGACGGCTACGACATCACACTCAAAGCCCCGAAGTTTGCACGCGCCGTATTCATCGAAATCGACGACATCAACAGCGTCCTCTCCGACAACTACTTCGACATGCTGCCTGGCGAGACACGTACCATCAGAGTTAATACAAATCTGACTCCCGACAAACTTAAAGAAACGCTTAACGTACAAAGCTTAGCCGACTGATTATGAGAAGATTGCTATTACTGGCAACAATGATATATGGTATGACCTGCTACAGTCAGGTCATACCATTTGATTTCGACTGGAAATTCATGGAAGATGCTCCAGGTGAAGCCTATGCAAAGCAGTACGACGACAGTGGATGGAAAGAGGTATCGCTGCCCCACGACTTCATCATCGAGCGCGACTTTACCGGCAAAAACGGTCTCGGACCTTTTTTGCGCGATATTAAAGACTCTATTTCCACAGGCAATCTGCCTGGCGGAACTGGTTGGTATCGCAAGCATTTCAGCCTAAAGAATCTGCGTCCCGACGAACATGTGGAGGTGGTATTCGACGGTGTCGCCGTGCTCAGCGACGTGTGGATAAACGGACACCACCTTGGTTTTCATCCAAATGCCTACACGCCATTCCATTACGACCTCACCCCCTACCTGAAAAAGAACGGCGGTGAGAATGTGCTGACGGTAAAGGCCGACAACCCTGGCGACAACACACGATGGTATTGCGGAGGCGGTATATTCAGGAGTGTCTATCTCATCAGAAGCGACAAAATGCGCTTCCCAGTGTGGGGAGTTCATGCCACAAGTCGGATAGAAGGGCGCAACGCTCACGTCGATTTCACGATTCCAGTGACAAACGAGACAAAGAAACCCATGCAAGTAAAGGCTTCTGTGGCGCTCATCGATCACTATGGAGCTACGATATCCACCGCCGATGCAAGTGCACGCATACCGCTTAAGGGCGACACCCTGCACACTTCGTGTCTTGTAGAGGATGCCCATCTGTGGTCGCTCGAGTCGCCTTATTTATACAAGGCAGTGGTTCGACTCACTCATGGCAACCGTCTGCTCGACGAATACGAAATGCGGATCGGTATTCGAGAACTATTCTTCTCCGCTGAGAAAGGATTCTTGTTAAACGGAAAACAAACGGATGTTCATGGTGCGTGCATACACCACGACAACGGCGTGCTTGGTGCTGCAGCTTTCAAAAAGGCGGAGACACGACGTGTTAAGGCGCTCAAGGACAACGGGTTCAATGCCATACGCACGGCTCACAACCGTCCTTCTGCTGCATTCCTCGACGCCTGCGACAGTCTGGGAATGCTTGTTATCGACGAATCGTTTGATGCATGGCTCGAAGGAAAGCGCGACAACGACTACCACCTCTA
Source organism: uncultured Prevotellaceae bacterium (assembly GCA_902783625.1). Classification (GTDB taxonomy): domain Bacteria; phylum Bacteroidota; class Bacteroidia; order Bacteroidales; family Bacteroidaceae; genus Prevotella. The sequence continues at coordinate 26,181 of CACZRN010000066.1, read as the reverse complement.
CTTCGAGGAGTGGTCGGGACGCGATCAGGCTGCCATCGTGCAGTGCGACCGCAATCACCCGAGCATCTTCATGTGGAGCATCGGCAACGAGATTCCCGGCGACCAGAAGCCCATCGGCGTGGAGCATTCCAAGCGTCTGGCTGCAATAGTGAAGGCCTACGACGACAGCAGGCCCGTCACCGACGGCGTCTGTTCGTTCCCCCAGATGGAGGGACACGTGCACGACTGGCTCGACGGCAAGTATTCCGCCCTCGACATCTGGGGCTACAACTATCGCCTCAGAGAGATAGCAGCCGATCATATACTATTCCCCGACCGCATCATCGTCAGCACCGAGAGCTTCCCACGCGAGACATATCTCAACTACAAGATGGAGCAGATGCTGCCGTGCTACCTCGGGTCGTTCGTATGGACTGGCATGGATCACATCGGTGAAGTGGGCATCGGCAACGCCATATACTCGTCGAATCCCGACGAGCGCCTTGCCATTCCCACCCGCTCATGGCCGTGGTACGTATCGTTTGCCGGCGACATCGACCTCATCGGCAACAAGAAACCTCAGTCGTACTACCGCGATGTGGTGTGGGAACGGAGTCCGATAGAGATAGCCGTGGCACCCTACCTGACGGGCAAGTACGAACTGGTAAGCAAATGGGGATGGTTCGACGAGCTACCCTCGTGGAACTGGCAAGGTCACGAAGGCGATACTATGACGGTGCGCGTCTATACGAAATGCGACGAGGTGGCACTCCTTCTTGACGGACAAGAGGTTGGGCGGCAACCAGTAAGCAAGGACTGCATCACTGCCGACTTCCGCGTTGTGTATCGAAAGGGCACCCTCGAAGCCGTGGGATATAACAATGGTGAGGAGATCTGCGCAAAACAACTAACCACACAGACAGGGCCTTTCCGTTTGCAACTGACAGCAGAAGACACCGAGATACTGAACTGCGAAAACGAGATATCGTACGTGAGAATCAGCGTTGTCGATAGCAACGGCAATCATGTCCCCAATGCTTCAGTGCCATTGACGCTCGAAGTGAGCAACGGCGAACTGCTCGCATCGGGCAACGGAGCGCCCGACGACATGGAGAGCTTCCGCAGTGCTACGCCAAAGACTTGGCACGGCAGTTGTATTGCTGTGTTGCGCCCAACATCCACAGGGACAATGACGCTCACCGTTTCTTCGCCCGGATACTCGTCGGCACAGGCCAGTATCAACGTGGTGGATGCTCCGACAACATACAAGCCTCAGGCACAGAAGCCCAAAAGCTATTCACATCAATAGACATTGAACGAAACGACAATACAATTAATAACAAACCGAAACAGTGAAATCATTAAAAGAACTCTATAGAATAGGACGCGGCCCGTCGAGCAGCCACACTATGGGTCCGCAGAAAGCAGCCGAGATATTCCTCGGTCGCAACCACGAGGCTGCCCGCTTCGAAGTGATACTCTATGGCAGTCTGGCAGCCACCGGCCGCGGTCACCTCACCGATGTAGCTATCATCGAAACGCTACAGCCTGTGGCACCCGTCGAGATTGTGTGGCATCCCGACATATTCCTGCCCTTCCATCCTAACGGCATGCGGTTCAAAGCCTTTTCCGCCGACGGCAACATCCTCGACGATTGGACCGTGTACAGTATAGGAGGAGGCGCGTTGTCGGAGGGCGAGAATGATACCCTGAACAACGATATGCGCGACATATATCCGCTCAACACGCTGGCAGAGATACAGCAATGGTGTGAAACCAATGGCAAAGGCTACTGGGAATACGTAGCAGAATGCGAAGACAGCGACATCTGGGACTTCCTCATGGAGGCCTGGATCACAATGAAACAGGCTGTGGAGCGCGGACTCGAACACGAGGGAGCACTGCCCGGACCACTAAACATTCCTCGTAAGGCCACCCGTTATTTCGTGAAGGCAAGCGGTTACAAACAGTCGTTGCAGTCGCGTGGACTGGTATATGCTTATGCCCTTGCCGTGAGTGAAGAGAATGCTTCTGGCGGAACTATCGTCACCGCGCCCACATGTGGGTCGTCGGGAGTGCTGCCGGCAGTGCTCTATCATCTGCACACCAGCCACGACTTCAGCGACCAGCGCATCCTCCGCGCCATGGCAACGGCAGGCATCTTTGGCAATGTGGTTAAGCAGAACGCCTCGATATCAGGTGCCGAAGTAGGATGTCAGGGCGAGGTCGGTGTGGCATGCGCAATGGCCTCAGCAGCCTCGTGCCAACTTTTTGGAGGCACACCGGGGCAGATAGAATATGCCGCAGAGATGGGGCTTGAGCATCATCTGGGAATGACGTGCGACCCTGTGTGCGGACTCGTTCAGATTCCATGCATCGAGCGCAATGCCTTCGCTGCCGCCCGGGCACTCGACAGTAACCTCTATGCCGCCTTCAGTGACGGACAGCACAACGTGTCGTTCGACCGCGTGGTGCGAGTGATGAAGGAGACAGGGCACGACCTTCCATCTCTCTACAAGGAGACAAGCGCCGGCGGACTGGCGCATATCACGGAATGAGACACTGGCAGACGACCGACGAGGGACAATTTCATGTTATCCTAAAAACGCTCATTTCCGACATCACAGCGGGAAAGCATGATGCATAAAAGCATGCAACAGAATACATTTTGGGCGGATTAAGTATATTACGAGAAACGAATTGTGTTTCCTTATAAAAAATTTTGCTAGCAAATTTTCGATTAAAAAGGCTCTTTATTGCCAATAGAAAGGCTCTTTAACAAGAAATTTGCTAGCAAATTTTTCAGAACACGATGCAGCAGGGTAAAATACTGCGCAAAAGTGAGGCAGGATGAAGATGCCACACCTGATTATTAAAAGATCGTTTATCAATACATTGAATACATCCGGCAGGTAACAAATCGGGCACTTACTATCCGTAAGCGCCCGATTTGTATAAATAAGTTCTTGGTTTATACCGATATCAATAAACTTCTCCTTCACGAATCTCATCCTTGTCGAGCTTCTTCTTGTCCATCTGATGCCAAGCATAGGCTATGTAGGCAAGCACGAACGGAATGAGGAGCGACACGTAGAACATTGTGCGAAGAGTGAACTCCGAACTACATGAATTAACTATAGTGAGCGAACTCTGCAGGTTGGCATTCGAAGGATAATAGGCAGTGTTGTTCCACCCGGCGATGAGTAGCAGCACAAGCACTGCCAGTACCGTACCGATGCCTGCGGGCCAGATGCCGCCGATGTAGTCCTTGCTGCGGATGGTACGCACAATAGCATAGAGCAACAACACCACGCCAACCACAAAAATGATTAGCAGAGGCCACATCTGCAACAGATTGCAGAGATATTTCATCGGCTGCATGAATATCTCGCCTGTAGCGGCATCGTAGGCATATCCGTCTTTTACCAGAGTGCGCACGAGGAACGGCAGGAACAGAATGAGGAACGCCACCGTAGAGCCTACCAGTCGCACACTGCCACGTGAGCGGATATCCTCATCATTGACATTATTCATCACATACAGTATTCCCAAAATCCGGGCAAGGAAGAACACCGCAAGTCCGAATACCAGATTCCACGGGTCGAGCAGTGCATCGAGTCCATGCGATGCGTTTGCCCAACTGCTGATGACTGGGCTCATGCCATCAACGAGGTTAGCCTTGTCTACAACAAAGTTAGAACCGTTGAAGAATGTAGCCACGGCACCGCCGAGAAGCAGCGGACCAAGAATGCCATTGAGCACCAGACAGGTCTGGAAGGTCTTCGGACCGAGGAAGTTGCCTAGTTTGTTCTGAAACTCATAGCTGACAGCCTGCAGTACGAACGAGAACAAGATAATCATCCACAGCCAGTATGCCCCGCCGAACGATGTGCTGTAGAACAACGGGAACGATGCGAAGAATGCACCTCCGAAAGTGACGAGCGTGGTGAACGTGAGCTCCCACTTACGTCCTGTGGAATTAATCACAAGCCGACGGCCCTCATCGGTACGACCGAGTGAGCCCACCAGCGAATTGGCTCCCTGAACAAACATCAGAAACACAAGCAATGCTCCGAGCAGAGAGATAAGGAACCACCAATATTGTTGCAAAAAACTATAAGTCATGGCTTTATAAAATTTAATTACCAACTGTCAATCTTAATATTTTTCCCAGAACTCTGTCCTCAAGCTGAAGCCGAAGGCTCTACTGTCGGCTCTTCCTTCTCAGGACCTTTTTTTATCTGTTTCAACAATATGCTTATCTCCACAGCGAGCATAGTGGTGAAGAGCACGAGGAACAGGAAGAATGTGAGAGCTACCGATCCTGATGTAATGTTTGAAACCGATGCCGACACTGGCAACATGTCTTGTATTGTCCATGGCTGTCGTCCGAACTCAGCGACAAGCCAACCACTCTCACTGGCTATATATGCCAGCGGAACGAGCACAATGGCAGCAATATGGAGATACTTATGCTTCAAGAAGTCGGAACGATAGAAGAGGAACAACACGAGTGCGAAGAAGAGGATGAACAGTGCACCGAGCCCCACCATCACGCGGAAAGCCCAGAAGTTGATAGGAATGAACGGCACAAGCTCGGCCTTGTCCTTGATGTAGCCGTAGCCGAAGTACTTGAAGTTCTCTTCCAGCACCTGCGATGCTTCGGCTGCTTCAGCCTCATTGCCCTCGGCTTTTGCCTTGCGATAGGTGGCAAGCGCCGTTATAGCTTTCTTTCCACTCTCGATCTTCTCGTCGAACGACGGTTCGCGCGTGCCGTCGGGTTTCTCATAGCCGTTCCACAACTGCTGAATACCCGGCACATAGCCATGGAAATCGCGTGTAGCCAGGAACGACAGCATGTTAGGCATGGCTATGCGCAACGGAGCTTCGTCCTCGTTGAGATAGTCGGGCTGTTTGAACGGGTTGACCCATGCCACGCCAGTGAGGCTGACATCGTTGCCACCGTTGTAGAGGGCTTCCATGGCTGCAAGCTTCATGGGTTGCTTCTGCGCCACCTGGTAGGCACTCTCGTCGCCAGTGACAGCAGCGAGCACCGAAGCCACGAGGCCCACGATGGCACCTATCTTTATGCTCTTCAGAGCCATTTCGGTCTCACGCTTTTTCAGCAGATACCAACAGCTGACGGCAACCACAAAAATGGCACCGACTATCCACGCTGATATTACCGTATGGCAGAATTTCATCACTGCGAATGGCGAGAGGGCTACATCGAAGAACGACACCATCTCATTGCGCACCGTGTCGGCATTGAACTCGCATCCCACGGGGCACTGCATCCATGCGTTTGCCACAAGTATCCACCATGCCGAGATGGTCGCACCGAGTCCTGTGAGCCACGTGCTGGCAAGGTGGAAGCCACGGCTCACCTTGTTCCAGCCGAAATACATCACAGCTACGAACGTCGACTCCATGAAGAATGCCACGATGCCCTCGATAGCCAACGGGGCACCGAAGATGTCGCCGACAAACCAGGAATAGTTCGACCAGTTGGTTCCAAATTCAAACTCGAGGATGATACCCGTTGCCACACCCATGGCAAAGTTAATACCGAACAGTTTCTGCCAGAACCGCGCCGTGCGCCGCCAGAAAGGCTTGCCTGTGCGATAGTAGGCAGTCTCCATGATTCCCATTATCAACGCCAATCCAAGCGTTAGTGGGACAAACAGCCAGTGATAGATTGCCGTCAGGGCAAACTGAGCCCGAGACCAATCGATGACACTGACATCAATGTTGAGGAAGTAGTTAATCATGTCGTTAATAGGTTTTTATAGGTTTGCTAATTCTTTTTGTATCTTATTTCTTTTATCACAGTCGCCCTGTCGGAAGAGCATTCCCCTACCCGACTGCCCTGCAAAACTAATCGGAGTCGGCAATCTGCTCACGGCAAAGCTGAGTGGCCACAAAGTCGGCCTCGCAGCCTTTCTCAGCATGATTACTGATATAATTGGGGAAGAAGAACAATTTCAACACCACGAAAATAACGAAGAGTTTTATGGCAATGATGAGCCATAGCGTCTTACCCAATCGCATTCCACGAAAACCCTCGTAGTAGAAATTGAAAACTCTATATAAAAAGCTGTTCTTCATATCAGGAGCAAATATAATTAATAAAAACTAAAAATGGTCTTTTTTTTATGGAAAAATAAAAAAAAATAAAATAAATAATGTTTAGTGAATGTTTTTGCTTTGCCGTTACAACTAAAATTCCTAATTTTGCATGATATTTGCAGTTACATATAACTAGTTTTGGCAATAACGACTGCCGAAAAGAAATGATATAAAAAAGTTAAAAAGATAATGAACAAAAAAATTCTAATTCCACTTATCCTGTTTTGCTTATTGCTGGCAGGAGGTGTCGCATATTTGTATATGAACCTCGACAAGCAGAAGAAGGTGAATCAGGAGATGCAGGAATTGGCAGCACTCGACAAGCAGGAAATGGAGAACGAATATCAGCGCTTCGCCGATCAATACAGCGAGATGAAGACGCAGATAACCAACGACTCCATAATCGCCCAACTCACACAGGAACAGTTGAAGACACAGCGACTGCTGAAAGAATTGAAAGAAGTGAAGGATAACGACGCACGAGAGATAGCCCGACTGAAGAAAGAACTCGCCACGGTGAGAGCCGTACTGAGGAGCTATGTGCTCGAAATCGACTCGCTAAACAGACTCAACCAGAATCTGGTGGAGGAAAACACCAGGGTGAAGGGACAATATGAAGAGGCCACAAAACGCATCGAAGGACTGAACACCGAGAAAGCATCGCTATCGGAAAAGGTTGCCATAGCTGCTCAACTCGATGCCACAAACATCAGACTGCTGGCGCTGAACAAAAAGAACAAAGTATCTGACCGACTCAGCAAAGCCACAACACTGCAGGTTGACTTCACAATAGCCAAGAACGTGACGGCCAGCGGAGGACAGAAGACATGCTACGTGAGAATTGTCTCTCCCACAGGGTCGGTTGTAGGCAACGGCGGCACATTCCCATACGAGAACAAACAACTGCAATGCTCAATGAAGAAATCGGTTGAATATGGCGGACAAGAAACTGCCGTGACCACATATTGGAATATCACCCAAGCCCTTGTACCAGGCACATATCAGGTGAGCATTTTCGCCGATGGAAACATGATAGGATCAAGAAATTTCACATTTGACAAATGAGAAAGACAATAGCTTTTATATTATTCTGCTTCACGCTGATGCCAGTAGATGCGCAACGGGTGCTCACTCTCGACAGCTGTCGCAACCTTGCAATGAATGGCAACAATCAACTGAAGGCTGCCAAGATAAGCACCGAGATGGCTGCCTATACACGGAAAGCAGCGCGCACAAAGTATCTTCCTAAGATTGATGCATTGGGCGGATACGAATTCATGAGCAAAGAGGTGTCAATACTCAACAACAGTCAGAAAACCGCTCTGAGCAACTTAGGCACCAACAGCATGGGGGCATTAACAAATGGAGCGACAGAAGTAATCACCTCGCTCGTGCAGAACGGACTCATATCGCCCGAGATGGCAGGAGAACTGGGGCAGATGCTCGGAAAAATAACTACACCCATCTCACAGATGGGAGACAAACTGGGCAACGACATACGCGATGCCTTCAAGACCGACACGAAGAACATATGGTATGGTTCGGTTGTGTTACGTCAGCCAATATTCATGGGTGGCGCAATTAAAGCCGCCAACCGCATGGCCGACATCGCTGAGGAAATGGCGCTCAATACCGTCGACATGACAGAGCAAAACACTCTTCACCAAATCGATAACACCTACTGGACCGTGGTGTCGCTGCGTCAGAAACTAAATCTTGCAAACAGTTTCCGCGATCTCGTGAAGAAACTCGACGACGATGTCCACAAGATGATCAACGAGGGAATGACCACAAAGGCCGACGGACTGAAGGTCGACGTGAAGGTGAACGAGGCTGACATGGCTGTGCTCCAGGTGGAGAACGGACTGGCATTGGCAAAGATGCTTCTCTGCCAACTGTGCGGCATCCCCGTCGATGAGAACATAAAACTCGCCGATGAAGAACTCACCGACCTGCCGATAGCTGTCGGCATCTCCACATCCGACGACGAGAACAACATTCAGCGCCCCGAGCTGCGCCTGTTGCAGAACGCTGTTGACTTGAGCGCACAGAGCACAAAGCTCATTCGCGCTGCATACTTGCCCCACGTGGCACTGACAGGAGGTTACCTTATATCAAATCCTAACACCTTCAACGGATTTGAAAGGAAATTCTCTGGTGTATGGAACATCGGCGTCCTGGTACAGGTGCCGGTATGGAACTGGTTCGAAGGGAAATATAAAATCAGAGCTGCAAAGGCTGCCACAACAATAGCGACACTCGACTTGGAAGACGCTCAAGAGAAGATTGACCTGCAGGTTAGACAGAGCAAATACAGACTCGAAGAGGCAAACAAGCGACTCGTCACTGCGCAGAAAAATATCAGCAGCGCTGAGGAGAACCTTAGGTGTGCAAACCTCGGATTCAAGGAAGGTGTGATGGAGAGCACCGATGTCATGGCCGCACAGACAGCATGGCAGCAGGCACAAAGCCAGAAAATCGATGCAGAGATCGACGTCAGGCTTGCCATCCTGAACCTGAAGAAAGCAACCGGACATTTACATTAAAAAAATAATAAATACAAGATATGTCAGCAAAAACACAACACAACAACATACTGCTTGCCATCATAGGATTCGCAGCAGTAGTAGTAATCGTTGCGATTATTGGATTCTTCGCCTTCGATAAGTCGGATGAGATAATACAAGGCGAGGTCGAAGTGTCAGAGTACAGAGTATCGAGCAAGCTCCCCGGCCGCATCCTTGAGTTAAGGGTAAAGGAAGGTGACTTTGTAAAAGCAGGCGACACGCTCGCCATTCTCGAAGTGCCAGAGGTTGATGCCCAGAAGAGAGCTGCCGAAGCCACTCAGGGCGCAGCACAGGCATTGAGCGACATGGCAGGAAACGGTGCGCGCAAAGAGCAGGTGCAAGCGGCTTACGAGTTGTGGCAACAGGCACTGGCAGCAAGCGAGATTGCCGAAAAGTCATACAACAGAGTGCAGAAACTGTTCGACGAGGGAGTGCTGTCGGCGCAAAAGCGCGACGAGGCTTTCGCTGCTTACAAAGCTACTGAGGCGCAGGTGAAAGCGGCAAAGAGTCAGTACGACATGGCAAAGAGCGGAGCCAGAATTGAGGAGAGAAGGGCTGCCCAGAAACAGGCATTGGCTGCAAAGAGTGCCGTTGACGTAGTGGCATCGCTTCTGAAAGAGTCGGTGCAAGTTGCTCAGGCCGACGGTGAGGTAAGCGACATCTATCCAAAGGTGGGCGAACTGCTCGGACTCGGTTCTCCTATAATGAACATCTCACTGCTCGACGACATGTGGGGAACATTCAACATTCGCGAAGACCAACTGAAAGGAATGAAGGTCGGCGATGAGATAAATGCTTACATACCCGCATTCGGTAAGAGCATCAAGATGAAAATTTACTACATCAAAGACCAAGGCTCGTTTGCCGTATGGAAAGCAACAAAGGCCAACGGCCAATACGATTTGAAGACATTTGAAGTGAAAGCCCGTCCTACGGAGAAGTTCGAAGGACTGCGTCCGGGCATGTCGCTCATTATCAAGGAATAAGCAGCTCAACGTGAAGATACTCAAGCAGATATATAGAATATCCCTCCGCGAGTGTGGGATACTGATGAAAACCCCCATATATGGTTTCTGTATGGTGGTTTTTCCGTTGCTTGTGTTTTTCTTTTTCACATCATTGATGAACGAAGGTGTGCCGGAGGACATTCCCATCGGAGTTGTCGATATGGATAATTCTTCCACATCGCGCTCACTCATCAGAAAGCTCGATGCCTTCCAGACAAGCAAGGTGGTAGCACACTATAACAACTTCAACGATGCCCGGCAGGCAATACAGCAGGGCAAAATATATGCCTTCCTTTATATCCCTAAAGGTACAGCTGAGGGAATGTTGTCATCAAAGCAGCCAAAAGTGTCGTTCTACTACAATGCCGTCACCATGGTTGCCGGTTCGATGACATTCCGCGACCTGAAAACAATAACCACACTTGGCTCAGCTGCAGTAGGACAGGCAAAGATGTCGGCAATAGGTAAGACGGAAAAGGAAATACGCACTTTCTTGCAACCGATAGTTGTTGATCTGCATATGATTAACAACCCGTGGAGCAACTACAATGTGTATCTCTCTACTACCATTGCGCCGGGAGTACTGATGATACTTATCTTCCTTATCACAGCTTACAGTATCGGTACCGAGCTGAAATTTAATCGCTCGAAGGAATGGCTTGCCATGGCCGACAACAATATCTATGTTGCCATGCTGGGCAAGATGCTTCCTCAGACGCTTATCTTCCTCACCATTTTCTACTTATTCGAGTTCTACATCTTCCACACACTTGGATTCCCGCATCAAGGTGGCACTATATCCATCCTCTTGCTCGGGCTACTTTCGGTCCTTGCATGCCAAGGGTTTGGAATATTTGCTTTCGGACTGATGCCATCGCTACGAATGTCGATGAGTATCTGCTCACTATGGGCTGTACTCGGAATATCTGCAAGCGGCGCGACATATCCGATATTTGCAATGAACCCGATGATTACTGCGCTTGCACAACTTTTCCCACTGCGACACTACTACATGTTCTATCAGATATGTGTCTTCAATGGATACCCGTTTGCCGATGCCTATCCTAACATAATGGCATTGTGCTTCTTTGCCATCATGCCGATATTCACTCTGTGGAACACTCGGAAGGCAATGCTCGAATACATATACATCCCATAACAGGAAAGAAACAAGAAAGAGAAATGAGAGAAGAACGACTAATAAGCAGAATAGTCGAAGGCCTGAAAGATATGTGCTATATCTGGGCAAAGGAGATGCGCTCCACCATCACCGACGAGGGAGTGCTCATCTTCTTTATCCTTGTGCCGCTTCTCTATCCTCTTCTCTATTCGTGGATTTACACCAACGAGGTGGTTAGAGAAGTGCCCGTGGCTGTTGTCGATATGTCTTACAGCCAGCTGAGCCGCGAGTATCTCCGACAGGTAGATGCATCGCCCGATGTCAATGTCCTCTACCACTGCAACAACCTCGACGAGGCAAGGCAGCTGATAGGCAAACAGGTGGTGAAAGGTGTTATTTACTTGCCTTCCGACTTCTCGAATAATATCGGCCGTGGCGAGCAATCAACTGTTGAGGTTTATTGCGATATGAGTCTTATGCTCACATACAAGGCAATCTTCCAGACTTCACAGGCTGTTGCTACCAAAATCAACTCACGCATACAGATACAGCACGCCGGTGGCCCTACGGCTCGCGACGATGAGCTTACCATTCATCCGCTCGAAGTCGATGAAGTACCTATCTTCAATTCTACTGTCGGATATGGCAACTCCATTATCCCTGCAGTATTGCTGCTGATACTCCAACAGACGCTATTGCTCGGTATTGGTTTGTCGGCAGGTACTGCACGTGAAAGCAATCGCTATCGTGACCTTGTACCTATTGGCCGTCACTACAACGGAATATTCCGAATTGTTCTTGGCAAGGCGATGTGCTACTTTATGATTGGTGCCGTGATGGGTGCTTACATAACATGCATTGTACCGAAGTTGTTCGGCTACACCACAATGGTCACACCATTCCAGTTGCTGGCACTGATGGTGCCGTTCATACTCTCGAGCATATTCTTCGGAATGACCGTATCGTGTATGGTGCGCTACCGCGAAAATGTCATCTTGCTCGTTGTCTTCATGTCGCTCCCGCTGCTGTTCGTCACGGGTATCTCATGGCCCGAGAGCAACATCCCCGGCTTATGGCGTGGGGTGTCGTGGCTCTTCCCAAGCACATTCGGAGTGAAGGGATTCCTCAAGATGAGCAGCATGGGAGGCTCACTCGGAGATATAGGGCTCGAATATCAGGCCCTTTGGGTGCTGTCGCTTATATATTTCTTCATCACATGTCTTGTTTACCGATTCCAACTTAAGCAGACACGTATGCATGCCATTGAGCAGATAGAGAAGATTCAGGGTATTATCAGAAAAACAAAAAAGATCAAGCAAGAGAACACCGCGTTATGATTGTTTGCATTGCAGAGAAGCCAAGCGTTGCTCGCGACATCGCCCATGTACTTGGAGCCACACACGACCGCCAGGGTTTCCTGGAGGGCAACGGCTATCAAGTGACATGGACCTACGGACATCTGTGCACACTCAAAGAGCCCGACGACTACTCTCCCGCATGGAAGCGCTGGAGTCTGGCAGCATTGCCGATGTTGCCAATGCGTTTCGGAATAAAACTCATCGACGAAGAGCACATAAAGAAGCAGTTTGCCGTTATCGAGCAACTTATGCAAAAAGCCGACGGCATCATCAACTGCGGCGATGCCGGGCAAGAGGGTGAGCTCATACAGCGATGGGTAATGCAAAAAGCTCGTGCCACGTGTCCTGTCAAGCGACTGTGGATATCGTCGCTCACCGAGGAATCGATACGCGAGGGATTCAAGAACCTGAAAGACCAGGATGCATACAATTCTCTCTATCTGGCTGGTCTCAGCCGTGCCATCGGTGACTGGATTCTAGGCATGAACGCCACCCGGCTCTACACACTGAAATATGCCAACAACCGACAGGTGCTCAGCATTGGGCGTGTGCAGACACCGACGCTTGCACTTATCGTAAACCGACAAAAAGAGATTGCCAACTTCAAGCCTGAGCCTTATTGGGTTCTCGCTACAGTATATCGCGACACTCTCTTCACTGCCACAAAAGGAAAGATTACATCCGAGGAGGAGGGAAAAGAGGCATTCAAACTCATCGAAGGCAAACCGTTCTGCGTGAAATCGGTGCAGAAGAAAAACGGCACTGAGCTGCATCCGAATCTTTTCGACCTCACATCTCTACAGGTGGAGTGCAACAGGCGTTTCAGCTATTCTGCCGACACCACGCTGAAACTGATACAGGGGCTCTACGAAAAGAAATTCACCACCTACCCTCGTGTGGATACGCAATATCTCTCCGACGACATCTATCCGCGCTGCCCGCAGATACTCAGTGGGCTACGAGGCTATGAGAAATATCTGCAGCCCCTTGCAGGTACTAAGCTGCGCAAGTCGTCAAAGGCATTCGACACATCGAAAGTCACCGACCACCACGCTATCATACCCACAGGAGTGCCGGCAGTGGGACTCTCCGACATGGAGCGCAATGTATATGATCTCATCGCACGACGCTTCATAGCTGCATTCTACCCCGACTGCAAGTTTGCCACCACAACGGTCATGGGACAGGTGGAAGACGTGGAGTTCAAGGCAACGGGCAAGGTAATACTGCAAGCGGGTTGGCGCGAATTATATAGCGACAACAAAGAGCACACTGCAGACGACGATGCCAAGAAAGGCGACGAAGAGCGCATACTGCCTGATTTCGTCAAGGATGAGAGCGGTCCTCACAGCCCTACCCTCACCGAGAAGCAGACCACACCGCCGAAGCCTTACACCGAGGCAACACTGCTGAGGGCAATGGAGACGGCTGGTAAGTTTGTAGAAGACGAGGAACTGCGTGCGGCACTGAAAGAGAACGGCATCGGGCGACCATCATCGAGGGCAGGAATCATCGAGACTCTCTTCAAGCGAAACTACATAGTGCGCCAGCGTAAAAACCTGATTGCCACCGATACCGGCATACAACTCATCGACACTATAAAAGAGGAACTGCTGAAGAGCTGCGAACTGACAGGTATCTGGGAAAAGAAACTCCGCGACATAGAGCATGGCACCTACGACCCGGCACAGTTTATCGACGAACTGAAACAACAGATTTACACCATCGTAGCCGATGTGCTCCACGACAACAATACGTCGCTTACCCCGATAATCGCCGAGGGTGCCGTATGCCCTCAATGTGGACGAGGGCACATCATACGCGGTCGCACCGCTTTCGGTTGCAGCCGATGGAATGACCCCACAGAGCCATGCTCGTTTAGGAAAGCATACTAAAAAGACTCCCTGCGGCTAATACCACAGGGAGTTTTTTTCGTTAGCGTTAGCTGACGCTGATTCGTTATATCCCCCTTGGGGGACAGAGGGGCTCCTACTTTTTCATCTCGTTGATGATAACCTGTATGTCGGCAGTTGAGATCTTGCCGTCGTTGTTCAAGTCATAGTCCATATTCTGACTAGCCTGAGGCTTTTTCATCTCATTGATGATAACCTGTATATCAGCGGTTGACACCTTGCCGTCGTTATTCAAGTCGTAGCTATTACTAACCGATATTATCACTTCCTTTGCCACTGTGCCATCGGCATTCACTATGTCGCCATTTTTCACATAACCACCAGTCGGTGACACTATGCTACAACCTGTCAACGTGATGCCATTGTCGAAGTCACACACCGCACCGCTTGGTCCCTTCGCGTGTATTGAGGAATTATAAACCATAAGGCCTTCCGCGTTCTCACCCGCAATGCACCAATTCGAGCTCTGGGCTTCAATCGTGATATCACTTATTACCAGCGTAGAGCCTTCCATCATGTCAGTGGTGGTCATCGATGTCGTTACGGTAAGCTTGCCGGGACCTGTGATGGCCATGTCTTTCTTCGACAAGAAACCGGTGGCAGCGGTGAGTGTTACATCTTTCATAATCTTCACCGTGAGACCATCGATGCTCTCATTGTTCAAAATAGCGCTGCTATAACTGTAGCTGTCAGCTATCACCAACGTCTTTAGCTCGGGGATATATTTGAACACGCCGTTGCCGAGAATGTCGTTTTTATTCTTGTTTGTCACATCTGTGCCGTAAACCTTCAAGCCATAATCTTTTGTATAATCCTCAATCACTATCCACTCGCCAACAATGGGATTGCCATCCGCAATGCCGTCAAGGTCGGTTATCATGTGTTTGTCGGGATGCCATTTAGCATTTTCGGGAGAGGTTATATGAAGCCTGGGATTTCCGCTTATATCTTCCCAATAGGAAATACCACTTATTGCCCCACCGCGGCATCTGAGTGTGACGTGGGAGTCAGCCAAAAGAAGTGGACGGTTGTAAATATATACCAATTGAGGACGGGAGCGTTTGTCATATCTCGCCACAAGACCACCATTAGTACCGTCGGCAACGACTGTTATATAAGCATTCTCATCGCTAATGATGTTGACTGTCAACGTATCGCTAAAGATGCCATTATAACCTGTGCCTGTAAGCGTAGCATCAGAACTGTTGCCAATGATTGTAGTCTTAGCATCGAAGAATATTCCGTTGGTATTGGAATCAGAAGGAGAGTTTCTCACTTTAACATCACCTAAGACATACACATTCAGTCCGCTTATGTTGCTGTATAATCCCGCACCGTAGCCAGTTGAAGCATCATTAAACGTGCCATTGCCAGTGATAGTACAGTTATCAAGGTAAAGGGCGTTAAACTCTGGCCTGAATACAGCGGTGCCACTGGAAACGGGAATATCGTCCATGTTGGCTGAAGTCACCTGCACACCGCCTACCCACAGGTTGTAATATGTATATGTAGGAGCGCCATACGTCAGGTAGCCTGGGTTAGATGGTCCGCCATCGATATGAGCATAGGAGGCGTCTTGATGGCTGGAAGTATAGGTCGTGCCCTGACCGCCTACAAGACTATTGCAACCATTAAACATCGCAACAGAATTTATGACAAGCGGCAACCTCCATCCTTCGTCCACGTATATGCTCTTTAACGATGAACAACTGGCGAACATATACAACGTCGATGTCACGTTTTCTGTATATAATCCCTGAAGCTCAAGACTTTTCAGCGATGAACAATACGAGAACATATAGCCCAAGTCGGTAGGCGCATGGGTTTTGTACTTGCTCATTACAAAGTCGGAGAGCTTACTACAGTTGTAGAACATATATCCCATGTCTTTTACTAACCACGTGTCAAACGTCCTCAGGTCGAGAGAGGTTAGCGACGAGCAGTTGTAGAACATGCCTCTCATCGTCTTAACATATTCGGTTCTGATGTGATAGATTTCAGAAATTGTTGTGAGATTCGTCATTCCGGCAAACCAGAAGTATGTACTATTAGGATGCGCATCTTCGAACGAAGGGTCGATGACGACTTTGGTGACACGAGCGTTATTACCGTCGTTGTACCACCCTGGCAACTGAGCGCCATTGTTCAAGGAGTATTTTGTACCACTCCTGCTATTCTTCATTTTATCGCGGTAGAACGTCAGTGTGCCGTTATTATAGACAACATAGCTTTCACGCGACGCCCCATCGCAGAGGTATCCTGGATTGGACGCTCCTCTATCTATGTGAGCATAAGAAATGTCTGTATTTGATTCATCATATTGTGTTCCCTGTTCTCCAACCAAATACTCGCAGCCGTGAAACATTAGGGAAGACTTTGTCACTTTGTTTGTAATCCAACCTTCACCGACATATATCTTTCTCAGACTAATATTATCTGAGAACATCTGTTCCATGTCTGTTGCCGACCGTGTGTCGAAACTGCTTAAATCGAGTTCACGTAATAGTGGACAGAAAAAGAACGTACGAGAGAAACTTTCTACCTTCTGTGTATTAAAATTCCTCAGATCCAAACACTTAAGATTGCAACAGTTGCGGAACATATCATCCATATCCGTTACATTCGATGTATTGAAACTGCTCAAATCAACACCTTCCAGACGAAGGCATTTGGAGAACATAGTCGACATATCATTCACCTTCGATGTATCGAACGTACGTAAGTCTAAATAGGTCAATTTAGAACACGATGAAAACAATCCTTCCATATTTTCCACCTGGCTCGTATTAAGGTATTCAAGCCCTTCGATAGTAGTCAAATTATCCATACCACTAAACCAATGGCGCATAGTGTTGGGGCGTGCATATTGAAACGATGGATCGAAGACAACTTTTTCAACATAATCTCCTACATCGTAAGGCGACCAAGAAAAATTCCAATCGGGCTCGTCGAGGAAAAACCCCGAATGATTATACAAATCATTTATAGTGCATATTCTAGACCCAGAATAAGCCGATTTATCTCCATATGCAAATGTCAATGTAGTATTGTCGTCAGAAATAACAACAAACGCACCTTCTAACTTTGCTTTCATCGTCTGCGCTCCTGCAAGGATGAAGAGAAGGAATAATAAAATCTTTTTCATAATCATATGTTTTTTATTGTTACTATTTCTTTTATTTCTCGCTATGTGGCTAGCCCACATTTTCGGAGTTACACCATGCTGGGAGCCATCAGTGCATAATCCGCTTCAAATTTAAGCAAAATAATTCAATTGTTTTATCATTTCGCGAAAAATTTAGTTAACGGCTGCGATTTTTATACACTCACGCCTCTCATCTTCAACATAAAAGCCTCTTATATTTGGCATAAAAGCCTCTTATCTTTGGCATAAAAGCCTCTTTTTTCGCACATAAGTGGCCCTTAAATGGCACATAAAGGGCTTTTTTTACACATATAACGGCTACTTATTATATGCTCATAAATAGCCCTTAACTACTGATATTCAACACTTTACAGAGAAAACCGCTGAAAGTGTAACAAAAGTTACAATGTTACAAAAGTTACACTAAAAACGCCGCAAACGCCCTGCTGATGGGGGAAAGCGAAAAGTGTAACATTGTAACAATGTAACAGCAAATAGGGTATTACGCACATAACCCCACCAAACGTGTCCAATGTGTCCACGTGTCCACGTGTCCAAAAACAGGGTATAAGAGGTAAATCTTCCCAAACGGTATCAAAGCCATCAACTTCATGGAGTGAAACTACATAGCATGGTATCCAAAATATGGGGATAATACCCCATTTTAACAAATGAAATACTGGTTTTCAGGGGTAAAAGTGCAAAAAAACAGGGGGTAAGGGGGCATTTTAACAATAAAAAAACAATATTTATAATTATACATAATAGCATAAATTACTATACATATAGATAATATAACATGTATAACGATATGATTTATAATGATTTATATAATTAATATATAAATATATTTCTTATATAATAATGTACGCGCGATGTACAAGTTTGCCCCGTTTTTAGAAAACAGGGCTATAAAGGGGTATGTTTTGTTACAAAGTTACACTGTTACACTTGTTACACTTGCATATTCATGTTATATTTATACATTTATCATTTATATGATTATCATATGCGAGTGTCTGATACTATCATGACATTTCCGAAACAGGGCTCACACCCATGTTTTGGACACGTGGACACGTGGACACATTGGACACACGGATACCGTTTGGGGAGATGTGAAGTTAAATACCGCTTCTGCTCCACCCCCCCCCCACATTGTCTGTGGCATAAAACGAAAGAGACAGAAAGAATTACGTTTTTTTTGCTTGTCACTGCCAAGAGGGCAATAAATAGGAGACAAAATCGTTATAAAAGAAGTAAAAAATAAATAAAGTGAATCTGAGGAATACATTATTTATATGTATATTCGCCGTTGCTGCGCTTCTGATGAGTGGCTGCGGTGCCGATAAGCATTTCAAGAAAGCCGAGAAATATCTTGCCATCGGCGAGTACTACGATGCCGCGTCGGAATATAAGCAGGCCTATCAGCGCACACCACCTAAGGAGCGTGACCGACGTGGACAGCTGGCGCTGAAGATGGCTGGGTGCTACGAGAAGATAAACTCCACGCAGAAGGCTCTGGCAGCATACAGCAATGCCATAAGATATAATCAAGCCACTACGGAGGCACATCTGGCATACGCCCGACAGCTGCTTAAGAACGGCGACTACAAGGGGGCTGCCACTGAGTTCCGTGCTGTGCTCGATTCGATGCCCGACGACATTCTGGCAAAGAACGGACTCACCTCGGCACTGACAGCTCCACAGATGAAGAAAGACGGCTCGCGATATACGGTTAAGAAGATGGACGTGTTCAACTCGCGACGCTCGGAATACTCGCCTATGCTACACGGCGACACCTACGACCGACTCTACTTCACCTCTACCCGCAACGAGGCACAGGGCGACGAGGTGAGCGGAATAACAGGTGCAAAGGCAGGCGACATATTCGTGTCGGAGAAAGACGACAAGGGTAAATGGAGCAAGCCCGAGGCAGTGACAGGAGGAGTGAACACCAACTTCGACGAAGGAGCATGCTCGTTCTCACCCGACGGCAGAGAGATGTACCTCACCCAATGCACCAACGACCCGCAGTATCCGCGCTATGCGAAGATAGTGAAATCGTCGCGCTCAGATGCCGCATGGGGCAAAGGGTCTGACTTTGAGATAACACACGACACGCTGTCATCGTATGCACATCCTGCAATGTCGCCCGACGGCATGTGGCTATATTTCACATCCGACATGCCTGGTGGCAAAGGTGGTCTCGACATCTGGCGTGCCCGCATAACAACGGCAGGCATAGGAGGTGTGGAGAATCTTGGCGACCCGATAAACACCCCCGGCGACGAGATGTTCCCGGCATTCAGACCTAACGGCGACTTCTACTTCTCGTCTGACGGTCATCCAGGCATGGGAGGACTCGATATCTTCATCGCCCACGTGGTGATCGACGAGGTGAAGAACGACACGACAACAAAATATGCAGCCCACTACGAACTGGAACATCCGGGCTATCCGCTCAACTCGCAAGGCGACGACTTCGGTATGACATTCGAGGGTCCGTGGAACCGCGGATATTTCTCATCTAACAGAGGCGACGGCCGCGGATGGGATCATATCTACAGTTTCGAGAATCCCGAGGTGGTGCAAGCCGTGAAGGGATGGGTGTATGAGATCGACGGCTACGAGCTACCAGCAGCACTGGTGTATATCGTAGGCAGCGACGGCACCAACCAAAAGGCAAGCGTGAAGGGCGACGGATCGTTCGACTTCGTTGTCAAGCCGGGAGTAGATTATCTGTTCCTCGCCACATGCAAGGGATTCCTCAACCATAAGGAGGAGTTGCGCGTGGAGAAGGCAGAGGAGTCGGAGGAATATACCCTGCAGTTCCCGCTGGCATCGATAACGGCACCCGTGCTCATCGACAACATCTTCTACGACTTCGACAAGGCAACGCTGCGCCCGGAATCGACTGAAGCACTCGACGAACTGGTGACTCTGCTCAACGATAATCCTAACGTGACCATCGAGCTGAGCGCACACTGCGACTATAAAGGCTCCGACGAATACAACAAACGACTGTCGCAACGACGTGCCGAGAGTGTCATCAACTATCTGATTGACAAAGGTATAGCCGAAGAACGACTCTCGCCTGTGGGATATGGTGAGGAGAAACCCAAGACCGTGCGCAAGAAACTTACGGAGAAGTATCCTTGGCTGAAGGAAAACGATGTGCTCACCGAGGAATACATATTGAAACTCGACGACGAGAAGCAGGAGATATGCAACCAGCTGAACCGTCGCACTGAGTTCATAGTGCTGCGCACCACCTACGGAATGTTCGACGAGGAAGGAAACCTGAAGAACCCACCGAAGCCTAAGAAACCCGCGAAGGAATCGCTTGAAGACGACGGCTTCGAGTTCATCATCGATGAATAATACTATGCAACTGTCGACAGATTTCAACGATTATACCCGACATCTCCTGGGCCGGGAACGATACGACATCTTCGCTCGCAGTCTCGACGACGACCCACCGACGAGCATCAGGCTCAATCCGCTGAAACTCACTGCAGAGCAGATAGCTCCTATCGTCGGCGACGACGTGGTTGGCTGGTGTACACTGGGCAGATATCTGAACCGACGGCCACAGTTCACCTTCGACCCTCTGATGCATGCCGGATATTATTACGTGCAGGAGGCATCTTCGATGTTTCTGGCACGTGCGATCGGTCAGTATGTGGATGAACCGGTGGTGATGCTCGACATGTGTGCGGCACCTGGAGGTAAGTCATCGCTAGCGAGGTGTATATTGCCCAACGACAGTCTCTTAATAGCCAACGAACCGATACGCACCCGGGCAAACATACTTGCGGAGAACATGCAAAAGACTGGTCACCCGAGCGTGATAGTGACCAACAATTACCCTGCCGAGATATCGCGCAGCGGAATACAAGCCGACGTGATATTGTGCGATGTACCATGTTCCGGCGAGGGAATGTTCAGGAAAGACGAGGGTGCCATTGCCGAGTGGAGCGTGCAGAACGTGGAGAAATGCTGGCGACTGCAACGCGAGATAGTGGCTGAAGCATGGAAATGCCTCAACGTGGGAGGACTGCTAATCTACTCCACCTGCACATTCAACACCAAGGAAAACGAGGAGAACGTGAGGTGGATCTGCGATAACTTCGATGCCGAAGTGCTGCCTGTCGATACTGAGAAGCGCTGGCAGATAACAGGGTCGCTGCTCGCAGGCTTCGCAGAACCTGTATATAGATTCATCCCAGGATTCACCCGAGGCGAAGGACTGTTCATGGCAGTGGTGAGGAAACGCTCTGGCGAGGTGAACGGAAAGAAGGTGAAGAAGGAGAAGGCTACACGGAAGGAATACAGCGGAGCATGCTGTAAATGGGTAGAAAAAGCCGACAGCTACTGTTTTATTGACGACAACACCCGGATTACCGCCATACCACGCCGACACGTTGACACATATATGCTGCTACGGCAAGGCACGAGAATAGTTACTGCCGGAGTGACTGTGGGTACCATAAAAGGTAAGGACATCATCCCTGACCACGCTTTGGCATTATCGACAGCGCTGCGAAGGGACGCATTCCCGACTGTCGAACTTGACTATCAACAGGCAATCGGCTACCTGAGAAAGGAGAACATCGCCCTACCCGACCACACCGAGAAGGGTTTTGTCGCGGTAAGATTCAACGGAGCGGTGCTCGGATTCATGAAGAATATAGGCAACCGCGCCAACAATCTCTATCCGCAGGAATGGAAGATAAGAAGCAGTCACACACCCGACGAATACGACAGAATAATAAACATATAACGACAACAGAATTATGAAACAATATCTCGACCTACTCGACCGCATACTGAAAGAGGGAGTGAAGAAGGAAGATCGCACTGGAACGGGCACACTGAGTGTGTTCGGAAATCAGATGCGCTTTAATCTCGACGACGGATTCCCTCTCTTGACAACCAAGAAGCTACACCTGAAATCGATTATCTACGAGTTGCTGTGGTTTCTCAAGGGTGACACCAACGTGCACTATCTGCAGGAACACGGTGTGAGGATATGGAACGAGTGGGCAGATGAGAATGGCGAGTTGGGGCCGGTGTATGGCCATCAGTGGCGCTCATGGCCCGACTACAACGGTGGCACCATCGATCAGATACAGAATGTGCTTAACTTGATAAAGAATCATCCCGACTCAAGACGAATGATTGTAAGTGCTTGGAACGTTGCCGAGGTGGAGAAGATGGCTCTGCCCCCCTGCCACACCATGTTCCAATTCTACGTTGCCGATGGTCGTCTGTCGCTGCAACTCTATCAACGTAGTGCCGACACATTCCTCGGTGTACCGTTTAACATCGCATCGTATGCACTGTTGCTGATGATGATGGCTCAGGTAACAGGACTTAAGGCAGGCGACTTCATACACACCACAGGCGATACGCACCTTTATCTGAACCACCTCGAACAGGCCCGTCTGCAACTGACACGCACCCCACGAGCACTGCCAAAGATGATAATAAACCCCGACGTGAAAGATCTCTTCTCATTCGAGTATGAAGACTTTAAACTGGAAGACTACGATCCGTGGGACCACATCAAAGCCACAGTGAGTGTATGATTGACAGATTAACAGATTAACAGATTGACAGAATAAAAATGATAAACATCATCGCTGCCGTTGCTCGCAACCGCGCCATAGGATACAAGAATAAGTTGCTTTATTGGCTTCCCGACGATCTGAAGCGCTTCAAACAGCTCACCACCGGACATACCATAATAATGGGTCGGCGCACGTTTGAGTCGCTCCCGAAAGGTGCATTGCCCAACCGTCGCAACATAGTGCTCAGTCGTAGCAAGACAGATTTCCCTGGCTGCGAGGTTTTTGGTTCGCTCAGCGAAGCAATAGCACACTGCGCAACCGACGAAGACGTGTACGTGATCGGTGGCGCGAGTGTGTATAAACAAGCTCTGAACGTTGCCGACAGACTGTGCCTCACGGAGATTGACGACACCCCTAAACAGGCCGACGCGTTCTTCCCACCCTACGAGGATTGGACAGAGGTATGCCGCGAGGAGCACGACATCGATGAACGACACGAACACCGGTTTGCGTTTGTCGACTATATACGCACCGAAAAGTAGTAACCGCCACAAAAAAAGCAGCCACATGATTCATTACGATTCATGTGGCTGCTTTGTTATGTTTTGCAGATTCTATTCTACAGAATTGGCCGCAGTGACGGAAATCTGACGATCAATGGCGGCATTGAACGAGATAATCGTCTCGCTACGCTGCAGTCCTAATGGCTGCAACTTGTCGTGTATGATGTTTAGAAGATGATGATTGTTCTTTGCATAAATCTTAATGAACATGTCCATACCTCCTGTAGTATAGTGACATTCCACCACCTCTGGAATCTTTCTCAGTTTTTCCACCACCTCGTCAAACGACTCGGGGTCTTTCAGATATAGTCCGACATATGCACATGCCTCATATCCGATTTTTTCAGGGTCAATAATAAATTTAGAGCCTTTGATAACACCCATCGACGTAAGCTTCTGTATGCGCTGATGAATTGCTGCTCCACTAACATTACATACCCGCGCTACCTCGAGGAACGGAACGCGAGCGTCTTCAGAAATCAATTGCAGGATTTTCTTATCCAGCTTGTCTAACGTTTGATGTGCCATTGTATTAGTATTAAATTAGTTCTGCAAGCAAAGATAATGAAAAAATAATAAAAACAATGCGCGAATTGCGTTTTTAACATATTCGCATCTAAAAAATGACAACTTTCGAGGCTTTTTTACTTACTTTTTGACATATTTAATATCTAAAGCCGAATAATTCACTTTCAGTGCGCCTGCCTTTCGCAATGCAATTTTCACATCGTTGATTACGCTCATAGGGGTGCTGGCGTCGGCTTTTATGGAGATAATTACCTGATCGCGGTCGAACTCTGAGAACCTCGACAAACACTCTGCTACAGTTGCCGGCAGTTCGGCAAGACCTACTATACGATCGTCGATCTGCAGGGTGACATCACCGTCGGCCGACGACGACGTGTTCACCGGGCGTCCTACATACAGATCGACGACGTTGCGCTTGTTGCCTACCGACGTAAGCTCATTGCCCTGCGGCACTCGATATGCTACTTTCACCTCGTGCTTACGCATGTGGGTGACTATCATAAAGAAGAACAGCACAGTGAATATGAGGTCGGGCAATGAAGACGTGTTCAATGCCGGCATTTCATGTGGGGTTCTTCTGATTATTGCCATATCGATAGTATAAAAAATCAATGAAACATGCATTCACGCAACCGACAGCTACCTCTCGGTCACATTATGTGGATAACGGTTCAGTACATCGGAGGCATCTTCGTCGTCGAGTTGACGATAGTGCCGCCCATAGAGTGCCAGCGAGAGACTGTCGCGCACCTCGGCATAGGCATTCTTGAGTCCATTCTGCACACTGAAGTAGAGTCCGTAGTCGGATTGAGGACTCACATCGAGCACAATAAGATGATCATCACCTCGTGATGAGATGAAGTCGGATGCTACACGACTGACATCGGCGGGGCTGATTTCCTCATCGTCGGCAAGCAACCGCTTGTCGTCAGTAAGGCTGAACGTCAGCGTGCCACCCTTCTCCACTAATTGCTCCGTACGATTATCGTTGTTGTCCATCGGAGGCAATTTGCGTTGCAAACCACGGTCGGTATCCATCGACGTGGTGACAAGGAAGAATATGAGCAGCATGAACGAGATGTCGGCAGTTGCCACCATGTTCAGCTCAGGCACCTTATGTCGTTTGCGACGTAACATCATATCCTATTCGCAAGTCTATTTTCTTCTGTTTAATAAATACCCTGCAACGATAAGCAGTATCGCTATCGTAATAAGCACAGCGGCGGCAATGATGAACATTCCCGCGGTTTTTATCCACAACCGATTGTCGTATTCGCCTCCGTTTATGACCATGCTGCCAGCCGGTGACGCCACGAAGCCCACAATCATCAGCACGAGCACCCCAGCCGCAACCGACCACGAAATCCTCGTTGTGGGTATCAGCGTGTTAAGCTCAGGTTGCCGGCTACGCTTTCTGAATCTTACAACCAACGACCACAGTGTCACTGCCACGGCACCCAGGAGCATCAGGAACAGGAAGACGACCAGCACTCCCGTGAGCATAAACTCATCGACACCGAAGCGCGGAAGCACAAAGAATGCCCCGAAGACAATCGCCGCCAGTGCCACTATCGCGTACATGGCCCAATGCGAAAGGCGGCCGACAGACTTTTCACTATCCCGTTTCATCCCTCTCTCTTCTTGGTTATAATATCAATCAGCGAGATTGCGCTGTCCTCCATCTCGGCTGTCAGGGCGTCGATGCGAGTGTTGATGTAGTTATAGAACAGTTGCAGGATAAGTGCCACGATGATACCGAAGATAGTGGTAATCAGCGCCACCTTCATTCCCGATGCCACAATCGTGGGACTGATATCGCCTGCCATCTGTATGTTGTCGAACGCCATCACCATGCCTATCACCGTTCCGAGGAATCCCAACGACGGGGCGATGGTGATGAAGAGTCGTATCCACGAGCATCCTTTCTCGAGATTAGCCACCTGCAGGTTGCCATACGATGCTATCGAGCGCTCAATATCGTCGGCGGGCTCATCGATACGCATCAGGCCTTGATAGCAAATCGACGCCACAGGGCCGCGAGTGTTACGACAGAGCGCCTTTGCTCCTTCAATGTCGTCAGCGTTGATATGCTTCTCCAACGACTGCATAAACTCGCGAGTGCGTATCTGCGACATGGTGAGATAGATAATGCGCTCGATGCAAAATGCCAAGCCGAGCACGAGTGCAAGCGCCACGAGCGACATGAAGAAGGCATTGCCCTCGATAAACTTCTTCTTCAGAACCATGTGGAATCCGCCGTCAGCTTCAGCCACCTGAGCCTCGTTGGCAACGATTT
>CACZRN010000065.1 GCA_902783625.1 uncultured Prevotellaceae bacterium | reverse complement strand
GGGTTATCAAGCAATCCTGCGGCAATGAGTCCGGCAGGGTGAGCCATGTCTATCATCAAGAGTGCTCCCACCTCATCGGCAATCTTTCGCATTCTCTTGTAATCCCATTCACGACTGTATGCGGAGCCGCCGCCTATTATCAGTTTTGGCTTATGCTCTTTTGCAAGCTGCTCCATCTCGTCGTAGTCGACACGTCCAGTCTCTCTATTCAGGTTATACCCTATAGGTTTGTAGAGTATTCCACTTGTGTTAACATGTGAACCATGCGAGAGATGTCCGCCGTGGTCGAGGTTCAATCCGAGGAAAACGTCGCCTGGCTTCAACACAGCCAGCAGCACAGCAGCGTTTGCCTGTGCTCCGGAGTGGGGTTGTACATTAGCGTATTCAGCACCGAAGAGTTCTTTCACTCTGTCTATTGCCAATTGTTCAACTTGGTCAACCACTCCACATCCACCATAATAGCGCTTGCCAGGGTAACCCTCAGCATATTTGTTGGTCAGATACGATCCCATTGCTTCCATTACTTCATCGCTGACAAAGTTCTCTGATGCAATAAGTTCTATTCCTCTAAGTTGACGTTGATGTTCCTTTTCAATCAGGTCAAAAATCTGTTGATCTCTTTTCATATAATAATGTGTTTATTTATACCAAGTTGACATTTTCCATTTCTTGCTCTTTATCGCAGTAGTGACATTTCAGTATCCTTAGGTTTTTGTTCACTACATGGAACAGAGTATCCATCGGTTCGTTGTTTGTAATGCATTTCGGATTGTTGCATTTCACTATTCCCCGCAGTACATCGGGCGTCACAACAGTTTTCTTCTCCACCACTTCGTAATCGCGTATAATGCTCAATACCACATTTGGAACGATTACCGAAAGGCGCGATATCTCGTCGTCGGTAAAGAATTTGTCGGATACCTTTATTATTCCTTTTCTTCCAACCTTTTGCGAAGCGAAGTTATTTCCTATGATTACAGGACCTTCCAAGCCCTGTATGCCTAGCAGTGTTGCCACCTGAAATGTCTTCTCTGCGGGTATGTGATCGATCACAGTGCCGTTTTCAATGGCAGCCACCAGTCGTTCTTTCTTGTCCATATTTCTATTCTATGATGGTCTTGTCGTTTCTTATCTCGTCTAATCCTATTCCCAACACATGGCAGAAGATTGCCTCACGGGCATAGAGCCCATTCTGTGCTTGTTGAATATAGTAAGCATGAGGATTGTCATCTACATCGTATGCTATTTCGTTCACACGTGGCAGAGGATGCAATATACGCATGTTTTCTTTCACGTGACTTAGCATATCGTTCCTCAAAATAAAGACATTCTTCACCCGTTCGTATTCCATAAGGTCGGAGAAGCGCTCTTTTTGCACTCGAGTCATATATAATATGTCGGCATCGGCGATAGTGTTCTCGTTGAATTCGCAACTTTCTACGTATCTGATGCCATGCTCCTGGCAGTAAATCTTATATTCCATCGGCATTGCCAACTCCTCTGGAGCGATGAAGCGGAACGTGGGGTTGAAGTGTCGCATTGCCATTATCAGCGAGTGTACCGTGCGTCCATACTTCAAGTCACCCACCAGAGTGATGTTAAGATTTTCGAGTGTACCTTGAGTCTTGTAAATAGAATAGAGGTCGAGCAGGCACTGTGAGGGATGCATGTGCGCACCGTCACCGGCGTTTATTATTGCTACTGGCGACACTTCGCTTGCATATTGGGCAGCACCTTCGATGTAGTGTCGCATGGCAATCGCGTCGGCATAGTTGCTCACCATCAATATGGTGTCTTTCAGTGTCTCGCCTTTTGTCACACTCGATGCCTTGGCGTCGGAGAATCCTATCACCTTCGCTCCCAAGCGATTGGCTGCTGTCTCGAAGCTAAGGCGTGTACGAGTAGAAGGCTCGAAAAACAATGTTGCCACGATGCGTCCTTTTAGTAACTCGCGGTTAGGGTGCTTTTCAAACTCCTGCGCCATCGTTATCAGATACAAGATTTCCTCTTTCGTCAGGTTCTCAATGGTTACGAAATCACGTTTCTTCATTCCTATTTGTCGGTTATTCTACATTTCGTCCGCTAAGTTACTCATATTTTATGAAAGTACTTAATTCTTTTTGTAAAAAAATGACACTATGAATGATTTTTTCTCATTTTCTCATAAAGATTAAGTTGAAGTCAGATTTCTCTTTGAAATGGGAAATAAAAAAACTTTTGTTTTTATTTTGCTCTCCGCTCAACTTACATTAATTTTGTTCCTCAAATAAACCATTTATGATTTCGCCAACTAGTCGTATTTTCTTTTTGTGTTTTATGTTTACCATGTCGGTGTCGTCTTTGACGGCATCGGAGAATGACTCTATTTCTCAGGTAAGGAGTGAACACGTCGATAGTCTGGCTACTATTCACCAAGATACATGTCGGAGAGATGCTGGGCATTTTGCTTTCCAATTGTCGTCGAATGTGAGTCACATGATTCATCACGGTCCTGAGAATAAAGAGATACTTCACAGTTATGGAACCAGTTTCTACGATATAAGGCTGAAATATCGTTATTCCGACAAACGTTATGCTCCTTACGATAGGGCGATGAACTATCCTTCGCTACAAGTGGGATTGCAATATGGCGATTTCAGCCATGTCCATATCTATCGCCCCACGACGCCCTATGAATCGCGAATCGGCTATTTACTCACTCTGTTTGGTGGAATGCAGTTTGACTTCCTTCGCAAAGGGCGGTGGTCGATAGGTACTGATCTTCAGAATGGAGTGGCTTATTGCCCTCATCCCTTTAACGAACATGACAATGTCGATAACGAGATAATCGGTTCCACATTATCTATATATGTCGGTTTCGGCTTTTATGCACGTTATCGTTTCCTGCCACATTGGAGCATGTCGGTTGGTGTTGATTTCAAACATATCAGCAACGGTACGCTCGATCGCCCCAATATAGGTGTGAACGCATTGGGCGCTACGTTGTCGCTTGGTTATGATATTGACGACTATGTGCCGTCAAAGTCGAAGGGGACAAAGCCGTTGCTAAAGGCTGAAGATAGCGTGAGAGGATTCTATGTTGAAGGTATAGTCGGGTTAGGTATGAAAGCCTTGTTCGACGATTTCAGCCTTAATCATAGCAAGCACAACCCTATATATGGCTTCTTCACCACGATGATAGCCCCCATGTATCGCTATCATCTGCTTCATGCCAGTGGTATTGGCATCGACTACACCTATGCTGATTATGTTTACAAGATACATGAATACGACCAACGTCAGTCGCGACCAGAGATATACTACTCGCCTCATGTGTTTGGCATAAGCCTTCGTCACGAGATTTTCTATCGCCACATCTCGCTCAATGCGGGTGTGGGTGTTTATCTGTTCCGTCATCTTGGGCATCTTATGGAAAACGAAAGCCGCTTGTATCAGACTGTTGGACTACGCTATTCGCTCCCTTTTACTCGCGATAGGATTTTTGTAGGATACAATGTGAAGGCTCATCGCTTTCAGAAAGTTGATTGTGTGCAACTTGTCGCCGGGTTTAGATTAGGGCGCTGAGAGATGGTTTGAAATTCTCAGTTATATGGGATAACGAATCACATGAATTGACATAATCGAGATAATATAATGCCCCGTTTTCAATAAAGAGGCTCTTTAATGCCGTTAAAGAGCCTCTTAACCGCGACATAAGAGCCTCTTTAATGCCACTTAAGAGGCTCTTTAATAAACGTCTGAAATACAGGTGGTTAGAGTTGCATGATTTTCATCATGGCAAAAAAGAAATATTTTTATTTTGTTTTCCGCTCAGCTTTCACTAACTTTAACTTGCGTTGAAGTTAGGCTGCACCTCAACAATTCAAAATAAAAATTTCATTTTTCTTTTGTATTGTATTCGGTTTGCACTAACTCTAACTTGCGTTGAAGTTAGGATGCGTTTCGGGATAAAAAATAAAAAACTATGTTTTTATTTTGTTCTCCGCTCAGCTTTCACTAACTTTGCAGGGAAGAATAAAAGTATATTCGATTTCATGGAAAGAGTTATAAAGACGATAATACGTGGTGCATGGTGTTTGCTTGGGCTTGCTATTGTTGGGGCAGCGGTGGCATTCACAGCTATATGGTTCGGTTGGATAGGCTACATGCCCGACATCGATGATTTGCAGAACCCTATCAGCCGCTATGCTACGCAGGTGTATTCATCCGATGGGCAGATACTTGGCACGTGGAGCCTTAACAAAGAGAACCGTGTGTATGTGAGCTACGACGATCTGTCGCCGAATGTTGTGAAAGCTCTTATAGCAACAGAGGATGCGCGATTCTATAATCACTCAGGCATCGACTTTAAGGCCCTTGCCCGTGCGATAGTGAAGCGCGGCGTGATGAGGCGCGAGAATGCAGGCGGCGGTTCGACAATAACGCAGCAGTTGGCGAAGCAATTGTATTCAGCTACTGCCCATAGTTCGTTGGAGCGTATGTTGCAGAAGCCGATAGAGTGGGTGATAGCAGTGAAGTTGGAGAGGTATTACACAAAGGAAGAGATAATTGCATTGTATCTGAATTATTTCGATTTCCTATATAATGCCGTAGGTATAAAGACGGCTGCTGCTACATATTTCGGCAAAGAGCCGTCGGATTTGTCAGTGACAGAGGCTGCAACGTTGATAGGATTGTGCAAAAACCCGTCGCTCTATAACCCTGTTCGCTATAAGGAGCGTAGCACCGAGCGGCGCAATGTGGTGTTGTCGCAAATGGAGAAAGCGGGATATCTGACAGCTGCCGAGAGGGATGCCTATGCGAAAGAAGAAATGCAGTTGCACTTCCGGAAGGTAGATCATAAAGACGGTGCCGCACCTTATTTCAGAGAGTTCCTCCGCCTGTATATGATGGCAGAGCGCCCCGAGGCGGATAAATACCCTGAGTGGAATCATCGGCAATTCGTGCTTGACTCTATTGCTTGGGACACCGATCCGCTTTATGGATGGTGTAATAAGAACTTCCGCAAGGACGGTAAGCAATATAATCTGTATACAGATGGATTGAAGATCTTCACCACAATCGATTCGCGTATGCAGAAGTATGCTGAAGAAGCGGTGTTCGACCATGTGGCGAAGAACTTGCAACCGACGTTTAATCGTGAGAACAGACATAAGCCCAATGCCCCGTTCACTGAATACTTGACGCAGAAGGAGGTTCAGAATATCCTGAAGCGCTCGATTCGACAGAGTGAACGCTATCGTGTAATGCACGAGGCAGGATATTCCGAAGAGGATATCGATAAGGCATTCCATACGAAGACAGAGATGACTATCTTCTCGTATAATGGCGATGTGGATACGATTATGACGCCAGTTGATTCTATACGATACATTAAGTCGTTCCTTCGTTCTGGCTTTATGAGCATGGATCCGAAGGACGGTCATGTGAAAGCGTATGTGGGTGGATTGAATTTTACACATTTCATGTACGACATGGTTACGGCTGGACGTCGACAAGTAGGATCAACGATAAAGCCTTTTCTCTATTCACTTGCAATGGAAAACGGCTTCTCTCCGTGTGATGTTGCACCCAATGTGCAGCAGACATATATGGTGGCAGGTAAACCTTGGACACCACGCAACTCAAGTAGAAGCAGATATGGCGAGATGGTAACGTTGAAGTGGGGCTTGGCACAATCTAACAACTGGATATCCGCATACCTGATGAGCAGGCTAAGTCCACAGCAATTCGTGGGGATGCTTCATAATTTTGGAATAAACAATCCTGAGATAGTACCATCTATGTCGCTCTGTCTTGGCCCTTGCGATGTGTCGGTGGCAGAGATGGTAAGTGCTTATACAACATTCGTGAATAATGGTATACGAATGTCACCGATGTTTGTCACGCATATTGAAGATGGCGATGGTAACACAATAGCCACTTTCTCTCCACGTGCAGGTGAGGTGATAAGTGCTGAGAGTGCATATAAGATGCTCGTGTTGCTGCAAGGTGTGGTTGATGGAGGCACGGCAAGTCGCATACGGAATATGTATAACATCGAAGGCGAAGTGGGAGGAAAGACTGGCACTACAAACGGAAACTCAGATGCATGGTATATAGGTATTACACCTCAACTTGTCAGTGGTGCATGGGTAGGAGGCGAAGATCGCGATATTCACTTCGATTCGATGAAGATGGGACAGGGTGCAGTGATGGCACTTCCCATTTGGGCAAACTACATGAAGAAGGTGTATGCAGACAAGACACTGGCTTATGACAAGAATGCATCGTTCGGAATACCTGAGGAATTCGACCCTTGTGCGAAGAGTGGTGAGATGGAAGATAACTTTGGAGTCGAAGAAATATTCGAATGACATTAAGCAGAGTCAAGAGAAAGATAAAAAACAGAGCCCGGTGGACAATTCCATCGGGCTCTCTTTATGAAGATGAATAATGTTATACTATTCCTTGTGCCATCATTGCCTTTGCTACTTTCAAGAATCCAGCAACATTAGCACCCTTTACATAATTGATGTAACCATCGGGCTGAGTTCCGTATTTTACGCAGTTCTCATGGATATTGTTCATAATATCATGAAGTTTTGCATCTACTTCCTCTCTGCTCCAGTGGAGTCGCTCAGAGTTCTGACTCATTTCTAGTCCTGACACTGCTACGCCACCTGCATTGCTTGCCTTTCCAGGGCAATACAATATCTTTGCATCTTGGAATATCTTTATTGCCTCAGGAGTGGTAGGCATGTTTGCACCTTCGCTTACAGCTATCACTCCATTTGCAATGAGTGCACTTGCTGCTTCTGCGTTGATTTCGTTTTGTGTCGCGCATGGTGAAGCTATGTCAGCTTTCTCAAACCAAGGCTTAGCACCAGCAACATATTTGACTCCGTAGCGTTCAGCGTATTCGCTGATTCGTCCTCGTTCAAT
This sequence comes from uncultured Prevotellaceae bacterium, assembly GCA_902783625.1. Classification (GTDB taxonomy): domain Bacteria; phylum Bacteroidota; class Bacteroidia; order Bacteroidales; family Bacteroidaceae; genus Prevotella. The sequence continues at coordinate 45,702 of CACZRN010000065.1, read as the reverse complement.
ATTTTTGAGTTCTTTTATGTATTCTAACTTCTCTTCATCAATACCATCCGGGTCGTAAATATATCCGTCGCTGTCGGATACTGTAACAGGTTTTGCTCCTAATTGTATAAGCTTTTCAACTGTGAATTGAGCAACATTACCAGCACCGCTGACGAGAACAGTTTTTCCTTTAATGTCGATGCCGCGTGTGGCAAGCATGTTCTGAAGGAAATACACGTTTCCGTATCCTGTTGCTTCTGGTCGAATGAGTGAACCGCCGAATTCAAGTCCCTTACCAGTAAGAATACCACTGAATTGATGGGTGAGTTTCTTGTATTGTCCAAACATGAATCCCACTTCACGTCCTCCAACTCCGATATCGCCTGCCGGTACATCCTCGTCGGGTCCTATATGGCGATATAGCTCGTTCATAAATGCCTGACAGAAACGCATCACCTCGTTAGCACTCTTTCCTCTTGGCGAAAAGTCGGAACCACCTTTGGCTCCTCCCATCGGCAGAGTGGTGAGAGAGTTCTTGAATGTTTGCTCGAAAGCGAGGAATTTGAGAATTGACAGGTTTACTGATGCATGGAATCGTATTCCGCCTTTGTATGGGCCGATGACGTTGTTGTGTTGGATTCTATATCCCATGTTTGTCCTGACATTGCCTTGATCGTCTGTCCATGTAACTCTGAACTGTACCAATCGGTCGGGGATACACAGACGTTCAATGAGATTGGCGCGATCAAACTCGGGGTGGTTGTTGTACTCGTCCTCAATTGTACCGAGGACTTGGCTTACTGCCTGAATGTATTCGGGCTCATTTGGAAAGCGAATCTTTAGATTCTCAATAACTTCTGTTGCTTTCATATTCTTTTTACCTTTATAAGAACTTTATCTGCTTGCAAAGTTATAACTTCTCTAGTTAATTACAAACAAAAAGATACGAAAATTTGGCTTTTCATATCTTTTTGTAATATAATATGTTAAATAATTGACATTTGTCAATTATTGTAGGGTTTTTGTAAACTCTTTTCCGTATTCTCTACACGCTTGTATGGCTTCTTGATTTGGAACCCATTGAATCCTGATGCCGTCGTTAACGAGTTCAAAACCAGCCTCAGTCAGTAGCTGGTTGATTCGCTTTACTGCTTCGCCTCCCCATCCATAGCTTCCGAATGCTGCTGCTTTTTTCTTTTTGAACTTCAATCCATGAGCCATTTCCAGAATGCCTGCAATAGCATAGCTTATGCCATTGTTGATGGTAGGCGACCCGACAAGAATAGCCTTTGAGCGGAAGATCTCTGTCATGATGTCGTTTTTGTCGTCTTTCGCAGCGTTCATCAGCTTCACCGTAGCGGATTTGTCTGCCTCGTATATGCCTGCTGCTATCTGCTCCGCCATCGTACGAGTGGAGTTCCACATGGTGTCATAAACAATGGTGATTTGGTCTTCTTGATAGTTGTCAGCCCATTGCAAATATTTCTCGACTATCTGCAAGGGATTATCTCTCCAGATAATACCATGACTGGGGCATATCATCTTCAGCGGAAGATTCATCCCGACGATTTCGTTTACTTTTCTCGTTACCATTGTACTAAACGGATTGAGAATGTTAACGTAGTATTTCAGAGCCTCATACATCAAGTCGCCATTATCTACAATATCGTTGTAGAGCGATTCTGATGCAAAGTGTTGTCCGAAACCGTCGTTCGAGAAAAGAATCTCGTCGCCGCTGAGATATGTGAACATAGTGTCTGGCCAGTGAAGCATAGGTGCTTCAATGAATGTCAATTCGGCCTCACCAATAGATAGTTTGTCGCCAGTCTTCACGTTAATGAAATTCCAATCTTCGTGATAGTATCCGCGCAAAATATTTTCTCCCTTTTTTGTGCAGTATATAGGAGTTTCTGGTATTTCACGCAGCAATGCAGGTAGTGCACCGCTGTGATCTATCTCGTTGTGGTTCATGACGATAGCATCGATTTCGTTAAGGTTGATTTCTTCTTTCAACCTTGCGACAAACTCCTTATCGTATGGTAGCCATACAGTGTCTATGAGTACGTTTTTCTCCGTACCTCTAACAATGTAGCTGTTGTAACTTGACCCACGGAAAGTGGAATACTCATCACCATGGAAACGTTTCAGTTCCCAATCAGTTTTTCCCACCCACGTCACTCGGTCGGTGATTTTCTTAGCCATTATTAGTTGTTTAAGTTCCTTGCTTACAGTTTATTTATTCTTCTTCTCTGCTGAATTCGTCTTTTCCAACGCCGCAAATAGGGCATACCCAATCTTCTGGCAGGTCGGCAAATGCGGTTCCTGGCTCAATGCCATTGTCTGGATCTCCAACTGCTGGATCGTAAACATATCCACATACATCACAAACAAACTTTTCCATAATTTTCCTTTCTTTTAAAATGGTTATTAATAGTGGAAATTGTGTTTTGCAAAGATAGTGTAAGTAATGATAAGAACAAAATAAAAATGAACTTTTTTATTCATACTTTTGTAGAATGTCGATCTTCATGACAAAAGTATACTGTGCTTCGTTATTGTTGACTTTGTCAAGATAAATAATCGCATGTTTTTATGTAGGTCAGTTTGCCTTCTTGAAAATTTGCTAGCAAATTTGCGAATAAAGAGGCTCTTTATTACCATTAGAAAGGCTTTCTATTGACAAATTTGCTAGCAAATTTTGCATATGACTTCGCAGATGGATATTACATCGTTGCCAAATGTAGCCCTTAGTCCATTCTGAAAATGGAGAAGAGAGTATGTTTCAAAGTAGGATGCGGGAATCGTGAGTTGTGTTTTATATATATAATAAGGTGTGTTATGTTTTTTCGTAAGAAATTAAAAAAGTTGTTGTTCGTGTGTTGTCTTTTTCGAATAAAAACAACTAATTTTGTATGATGATAGATTGTTGAATAAAAAAGAAATAGATATGACAGAGTTTGTTTCCGTAGGATTGCTTCTGCCGTTGCTTGGTACAATGCTTGGTGCGTCGTTTGTGTTCTTCATGAAGCACGAGATTCCCACTTTACTCCAAAAGACTCTTTTGGGTTTTGCTTCTGGAGTGATGGTCGCTGCATCGGTGTGGTCGTTGCTCATTCCGTCGATAGAGATGAGCATGGGTGAGGGTGCTGTGTCGGTGTTCCCTGCTGCTATAGGTCTCCTCGCTGGAGTGTTTTTCTTACTTTTGCTCGACCAACTTACTCCTCACCTGCACCTCGGGAGCGATACACCCGAGGGCCCGCACTCACGTTTGTCGAGGACCGCAATGCTTTCGTTGGCTGTTACTATTCATAATCTTCCCGAGGGAATGGCTGTCGGCGTGGTTATCGTAGGTGCGATGCAGGGCGCGATGCATGAGATTTCTGTTTCAGCAGCTATGGCGGTATCGCTTGGTATTGCCATACAGAACATCCCCGAAGGAGCCATTATCTCGATGCCCATGCGAGCAGAGGGCAATAGCCGTTGGCGCTCATTCCTGATAGGAAGTCTTAGTGGGGTAGTGGAGCCGTTGGGTGGAATTGCTGTTATACTTCTTGCCTCGCTTCTTACTCCAGCATTGCCTTATCTGCTTGCTTTTGCAGGTGGTGCAATGTTGTATGTTGTGGTAGAAGAATTAATACCCGAAGCATCGCAAGGACAACATAGTAATCTTAGTACAATTGGCTTCGCGGTAGGCTTTGTACTGATGATGGTGCTCGATGTTGTACTTGGTTAATTTTCTTTTATTTACATGCGTTCAAATCGCGCATTTATTTAAGTTCCGATAAAGAGGCTTTCTTCTTGCATTAAAGAGCCCATTATATTTCATTAAAGAGCCCGTTATGTCGCATTAAAGAGGCTCTTAGTCGTTTGTTCGCTACTTTATTAATGTATGGATGTCTACACTCGATTATGTGTAACTTTTCCATCCTTCGGATGAAGAAGTTAGGATGTACCTCGGCAATAAAAAAGAAATTTCTTTTTGTATTGCACTCGATTTTGTGTAACTTTGTGGCCGAAATTAAAAAAATAGCTATGAACGGAATCGTTAAGACTATTGTATCGTTTATCATTTTTATGTTCTCCATATCTGTTGGAGCACAAAATCGTACACTCATGGAAGGCGTTGATTTTGGGATGCCTATTGCAAATGCATTAACGGCTATCCAACGAATATATGGTGAACCGGCGAAGAAGAGCGATACATCTGTCGTGTATACAAAGAAAGCATTCAGCGGTATGGATTTCGACGAAGTGGAATTCGGTTTCAAGGAAAACAAGCTTGTTGATGCTCGATTTATAATGAATAGTGCCACGCGTGCAGAATCGGAGAAGAAGATGGATTCTATAGCAGCGAAGATGAAGAAATATGGCATCTCAAAGGATAAGGAAGACCAGGGGCCTTGGTTCTATGTCGGTGGAATCTCTCCGCGTGGCATCGGGCATCTGTTTACAATATTCATGTATCGCAAGCTAGGCAATCATTGCGCTGAATTGCGCTTTGGACCTTTTAACCCTGCGCATTTAGAGTAATTCTCTTTTTGTGTGTAATAGGTTATCAGTATGAGGCACACGTTATTATCTTTGGTGCTGTTTGTTACGAGCAGTTTCGCTAGTGCTCAGAGTATCAGCCGCGCGTGGCAGGATATTCCCGACTCACTTGTGGGATATCTGTCGCGTGGTAGTAGAATACAACTTGTAGATACTTATATTATCACTGGGCATTCTGACGTTCAAAACAAGCTCGAGGGTAGAAGTAGCATCGACACACTTACCACCGATTTCATGCAGGTGCGTATGAGTGATGCTCTTGTAATACAATTGAAGCAATTGCCTACTGCTGAAGGTGATAGTGTCTTGTGTCTTTTGCGCACATTTATTGGTCCTGCATGTGAAAGTGAGGTGGAATTATATTCTATGTCGTGGGATAAAATCTCAGCGATCGACATTAACAGGTACAAACTCATAGAGAAACCTGATACAATGTCGTCAGACCGATTCCATGAGTTGAAAGCATTCCTGATGCCTATGCTCGTATCTGCTTCGTTGAGTGCAGAAGATGACATGCTAACAATCACGCCCTCAATACCTTTCTCCAATCCGGATGTTGAAAACGAGTTGAAGTCGCTTATTTTGCAAAGAAAACTTAAATGGGGTGATAAAACATTTAACTAATGTTATAAGTTTGTTTTGCAAGTGCTTGCCGTTTTGTTTTTTCGGAAGAAAGTTATAATTTTGCGACGTGTTTTTCATGGTATTAGATTATTAAGGTTAATGAAAAGATTGGTTGTCGTGAGACAATCAATTTTTTTTTGCCTCCCACGAGAACAATATCCTTTTCCATGCTGTATTTTGGCTTCGTCTCAAGATAGAAAATAAAAAACTTTGGTTTTTATTTTGCTCTCCGCTCGATTTACACTAACTTTGCGGTGCTGCTTCCATTAGGAAGTGTAGTAATTTGCAAATTGATATTATTTAAATTATAAACCAAAGTAACAATTCATATGAATTTGAAGATTCGTTTAGCTGTAATGAACTTTTTGGAGTTCGCCGTATGGGGCGCATATCTTACTTGTATGGGCAATTATCTTGGAAGTGCCGGTCTCGGTGCTCAGATAGCATGGTTTTATGCCATACAAGGCATTGTCTCGATATTTATGCCAGCTATCATGGGAGTGATAGCCGACAAGTTCATACAGCCCCAACGCTTGCTGGGCATATGCCATCTGGTAGCGGGTGCTGCAATGTTGGGATGTTTCTACATGGGATTGTCGGCTGGATTCGGATGTGAGATTCCGAACAAGGCTTTGTTTATTGCCCTCTATGCATTGAGTGTAGCATTCTTCATGCCGACAATAGCACTGGCAAATACCGTCGCATTTACCGCGTTGAAGGACAATAATTTCGATACCGTGAGCGACTTCCCGCCAATCCGTGTACTTGGAACTATCGGATTCATTGCTACAATGTGGTTTGTGAATTGTGCGGTATGGGAGAATGGATCATTCTCTTTCACACTCGCTGAGAATGCACACAAGTTCCAATATACTTACATGCAGTTCTTCGTTTCGGGAGTGCTGAGTGTTGTCCTTTTCCTTTATTGCTTTACTCTTCCGGAGTGTCGTTTGGAAAAGAAACCTTCTGCTTCGCTTGCTGAGACATTTGGTCTCGATGCATTCAAGTTGTTCAAGACACGTCGTATGGCTTTGTTCTTCATCTTTTCAGCAATGCTTGGCATGTCTCTCCAAGTGACTAATGGATACGCAGGTCCATTTATCACGAGTTTCAAGGGAAGTGCCGACGAATTGGTGGCAACCTCATTTGCTGCTAATAATGCAACACTTCTCACTTCGATATCGCAGATAAGCGAAGCTTTGTGTATTCTTATGATACCATTCTTCCTTCGTAGGTTTGGTATAAAAGGTGTGATGCTCATGTCGATGTTTGCCTGGGTATTCCGCTTTGGATTCTTCGGTCTGGGCAATCCAGCTATGCCGGGAGTGATATTATTCATACTGTCGTGCATTGTATATGGCGTGGCATTCGATTTCTTCAATGTGTCAGGTGCGATGTTTGTCGATCAGGAATGTGCTCCTTCGATAAAGGCGTCTGCTCAGGGTTTGTTTATGCTTATGACTAACGGTCTTGGTGCTACTATTGGTACACTTGCAGCTGGTGAGATAGTGAATCATTTCTGCACATGGCAAAATGGATATCTTACCGGCAACTGGCAGGCTTGTTGGTTCATATTCGCAGGTTTTGCACTATGCGTTGGAGTAGCATTTGCAATTGTGTTCAATCCGAAGAAACAGTAGGGTGATAAAGAAACAGTTGATATTTAAAGGTGTCTCCGAAGTTGTCGGGGTAGAAGACTTGGGGTTGTTGGCGCTTGTTGATATTGAGGGCGAGCGTCAGATAACCATAACATGCGACGGAGAGATGCTTCGTCAGTTCAGTTGGCGTATACATCATCTGCCCGTTGTGGGGCGGTTGCTACCAGAAGTGTTGTGGCAGGCATTGTCATCGCATGTGGGTGAAAATGCTTTCGAAATATTGATAACTGATATCATCGATGGGCAATATCGTGCAATACTTAGAAATATAGCAACTGGCGATACTGTCTCGGTGAGGGCAAGCGATGCCATTCTTCTGGCATACATAAGCAAATTGCCTATTTATATAGAAGAACAACTATTTGCTATGCAGAGTGTCCCATATAGAGAGAATAGTCGCGGGATGGCGATGCCTCTAAACGCTTTAAGTCGCGAGATGCTTGATAATGCTCTTGATAGTGCCATTAAGTCGGAAAACTATGAGATGGCGTCGTATATCCGCGACGAACTGAAGCGCCGCGAGAAAAGTATTAATGATGGTATCATTCCTTCGCAGAAATGAAAGAGGTACATTTCTTTTATTCCCCTAATGCAGTTGCTGAAACGCAGCTTCCCCCCGATGAGTCGTTGCACGCTTTACGAGTGTTGCGACTGAAGGAGGGCGACGAAATCTATCTCCTTGATGGTAAAGGATTCTTCTATAATGCAGTAATATCGATGGTTGCATCGAAGAAGTGTTTTTATGAGATAAAGGAGAGATTAGAGCAAGAGAAAACATGGAAAGGATGGATACACCTCGCAATTGCCCCAACGAAGAGTATCGACCGCATTGAGTGGATGGTGGAAAAGGCTGTTGAAGTGGGGGTTGACGAGATTAGTTTCCTTAATACACGTTTTACAGAGCGAAATACTATCAAGACTGAAAGAATAGAGAAGATTGTAGTTGCTGCGGTGAAGCAGAGCCGTAAGGCGTTTATGCCCAAGGTTAACGGGATGGTAAGTTTCGATGAGTTTATCTCACGAGAGTACTCAGGTCGCAAGTTTATCTCTCATTGCTACGAGGAAATACCGCGCATCGATCTCTTTGAGAGAATATACACCTCATCGGCAGATGATATATTGGTGCTCGTAGGACCTGAAGGTGACTTTTCATTCGACGAGGTAACTGACGCCTGCAATATGGGATACGAGTCTGTAACCTTTGGAAAGAGTCGTCTGCGAACTGAGACAGCTGGATTGATGGCTGTCGTGATGGCTAATATGGCACTCAGAAAAACTTGATGTATATCTGCTTATTCGATTATTTGAAAAGTTTTTCAAATTAATACTCGCTATTATTATTTTTTTACATACCTTTGCATTCGAATTTGCAAAACAAATATTTAAACATAATTAAAAGGATTAGATTTATGCGTAAAAGATTGCAACTACTGTTGTTGATGGTGTCTTTCATCGCGACGACAGCAATGGCCCAGGTGACAACTTCGGGTATCAGCGGTAAGGTTACTTCGGCTGGTGAAGAAGTTATTGGTGCTACAGTTACGGCTGTTCACGTTCCTTCGTCAACCACGTATCGTGCGGTGACAAACGTCGATGGTCGCTATACTATTCAAGGTATGCGTGTCGGTGGACCGTATACTATTGAGATTACCTACCTTGGACACCAGCCAAAGGTGTTTAATAATGTAACACTTCTGCTTGGTGAAACTCAGAACCTTTCGTGCTCTCTCGAGGAAGATGCCAACGAGCTCGAGGAACTCATTGTTGAGGGAAAAAGAGGTCTTGACGCTTCTAAGACAGGTGCTGCGCAGAGCATCAATGCTGAGATGATAAACAATATGCCTACAATCAATCATAGCATCTCTGATATTGCTCGTTTGAATCCGCAGATTTCAACAAACGCACAGTCGGGGGCGATGTCGTTCGCAGGTACTAACAACCGCTACAACTCGTTCCAAATAGACGGTGCTATGAACAACGACGTGTTCGGTCTTACCAGTAGCGGTAGCAACGGTGGACAGTCGGGTACACAGCCGGTATCGATGGAGACAATCGAGCAGATACAGATTAATATCGCTCCATTCGATGTGCGTCAGAGTGGTTTTACCGGTGGTGCAATCAATGCAATCACAAAGTCGGGTACCAACGAGTTCCACGGAAGCGGATACTTCTATGGAAACAACGATGCCATGGTGGGAAAGAAATATAAGATGCTTGATGGTACTTACAGTAATAAGATTGAAGACGAGAAAGAGTCGATGTTCGGCTTTACCCTCGGCGGACCTATCGTGAAGGATAAACTTTTCTTCTTCGCAAACTTTGAAAAGTCGAACAAGGAGTATCCTACGCAGTATGGCCTTGGCGCTGAAGGCTCGAAGGTTCCTGTAGACCTGGCTAACGAGATTCTCGACAATATCACAGAACTCGCAAAGATGCAAGGTGTTGAATACCATGGCAGATATTCAGATGCCGATCGTTATATTAAGAGCACAAAGGCAGGTGTAAAGCTCAACTGGAACATCAACGACTTCAATAAGTTCTCGCTTCGTTGGAGCTATGTCGACGCTGCTCAGAATGCAGGTTTGGGAGGTATTGCAACACTTAACACAGAGGATCACCTATATGAATATGCCAACAAGACACATTCGTTCATCGCAGAGTTGCAGAGCCGCATATCACCAACACTGAGCAACGAGGCACGTGCTTCTTACGTGCGTGTGAGAGACAAGCGTACATCTGGTACTCCGTTCCCATCAATCACCATTTATAGCATCGGTCCTGAAAGAGGTGCCGTGAATATCGGTAATGAGTATAACTCAATGGCAAACGGACTTGATCAGGATATTTATACATTTGAAGACAACTTCACATGGTATAAAGGCAATCACACAATTACATTCGGTACTCACAATGAGTTCTACCGCTTTGCTAACATTTATATTCCTAATCTATACGGTAGCTACTACTTCAACAGCTACGATGATTTCAAGACATACTACAATGGAGCTCTCGCAGGTAATCCCGATGGGACAAAGATGCGTAACTTCTACTTCCAGCAGGCTAATGTCGATATTACAGGTGATCCACGTTGGGCAGCTACATTCGGAGCAGGACAACTCGGATTCTATGCACAAGACCGTTGGGATGCTACAGATAACCTTCAGCTAACATACGGATTGCGTATGGATATCCCTCTCTTCTTCGACACACCGGCCGAGAACGCTGGTTTCAACGAGTATGCAGCTGCTCAGGGTTGGAATGTGAAGACAAACCATCGCCTGTCGAGCACTCCTATGTGGAGTCCACGCGTAGGATTCCGTTGGGATATGAATGGTGACCGCCGATTTATTCTTCGTGGAGGTGCAGGACTCTTTACAGGTCGCATTCCTTTCGTATGGCTCAGCAACAACTTCTCTAACACTGGTATTCAGCTCTCTGTATATCAGGCATCGGGTAAGAATATGCAAAATGTTGAGCTCATTCTTGATCCTGACAAGCAGTATCAGAATGGTGAGCGTTTGTCTGCAGCTGGCGGACAGCTCATTAACGTCTTCGACAACAAGTTTAAGTTTGCGCAGACACTTCGTCTAAACCTTGGCTTCGATTTCAAGGCTCTTGGTATCGACTGGACAGCTGAGGCTATCTATAGCAAGAACCTTAACGATGTCGTTTATAGCAACCTTGCATACGACCAGACAGGTAAGACATTCGGGCAGACATACGGTTATGACTTCGATAACCGTCCGATGTACACACGTGTTACAACAGGTACACCTTATAATAATATATACCTGCTCAGCAACACCAACAAGGGTTATACATACAACCTCTCACTCAAGGCAGAAAAGCACTTCCGCTTCGGTCTCGACTTGATGGCTGCTTACACTTTCACACAATCTAAGGCTGTTTCGAATCTTACATCATCGGTGGCACAGAGCAACTGGCGTAACACACACACCTATCGCGATTCAAATAATCCAGAGCTCGCAAACAGTGCATTCAACCGTCCTCACACAGTGAAGGCCTCTGCATTCTATCATATCAACTACGGTCCTAAGAAGCTGTTCACCACTACCATTGGTATTATCTACGAAGGAAGCAGCGGTTCGCCATACTCTCTCGACTATAGCGGCGACGTCAATGGCGACGAAGGCCCGGGTAACGATCTGTTCTTCATCCCTACAGATGCTCAGATTGATCAGATGCGCTTCGAGGGTAATGCAAGTTTCTCTGCCGATGACCAGCGCGCTAACCTGAAGGCTTGGCTGGCAAAGACTCCGTATTTGAAAGACCATCGTGGCGAATACTACAAGCGCTATGCTGACAATCTGCCGTTTGAGAATCACTTCGATTTGCATTTGGCTCAGAAGTTCGGTATCAAAGCAGGTAAGTACATACACGCTCTTGAGGTGTCGTTCGACGTGATGAACGTTGGCAACCTGCTCAATAAAGATTGGGGCAAGGTATACAGCAGTTCTTATGTCAGCGAGTTCATGGCTCCGCTTTCTTACTTGGGTGGCGGTACATATCAGTTCCTTTCAACGTCTGACTACGTGCTTAAGTATCCAAGCGACTACTATAGCCGTTGGCGTGGACAGATTGGTGTGAAGTACACATTCTAATAATCGTATTTTTTTATACATTATTATTTTTTTTATTTCTGGGGTGGATTCTCTGTGTTGAGAGTCCACTCTTTTTATTGTTGTGGAATTGATAGCTTTTTCTGGCAAAAGAAGAAGGTGAGTGTTTCTCATAAATAAGTTAGGCTTTACATAAGAGCCTTTTATGTTGAACAAAAGAGCCCGTTAAGTCGCACATAAGAGCCCGTTATGTTGAGCATAAAAGCCTATTAAGTTAATCATGTTTTTTAATGCCTTTCTAGTGTCAAGATTATTTGGTGTTATGGGGAAAATATTGTAACTTTGTATTGTAAATAAAAAGCAACGAATATGATAGTGGATTTTTCAAAAATAGATGCTCAGTTGATAGAAGGCTTCAAGGGTGGAAGTGGCGAACTTGTCATGCGTTCATTCGATGACGGGAACTGTAAGATAATGCTTAGCACGCTGAGGGCAGGAGCCCGTGCGGGCAAACATGTGCACGACGATAGTTGTGAGGTAATACTTGTTCTTGAGGGCGAGCTTACATTCTTCGAGGACGGCATTGAGGAGGTGTGTCGCGAGGGGCAGGCACATTATTGCCAGAAAGGGCATTCGCATTGGTTTGAGAATCGCACAAAAAACGATGTGAGATATTTCGCCATCGTCCCCAAGACATAATGGCAATAGATTGTTCAATCTTTTCAAAGTTTTGACCTTTACTTATCTTATATCATGCGCAGGTTATTCTTCATTTTATTTTCATTCGTCACACTCTCGTCGTGGGCAGGGCTCATGCCAACTGATCTCAGATGCGAGCACATGGTGTCGCCTTCTTGTGTCGACAATACCAATCCTTTGCTTTCGTGGGTAAATGTTTGCGTTGGGAAAGATGAAAATATGCAAGAGCAGAAGGCTTTCCAGATACAGGTAGCTTCGTCGAAGGATTTGTTGAGAAGAGGCAAGGCAGACCTTTGGGACACTGGCAGGAAGTATGGAGATGAACCATTCTGTATTTATGCCGGCAAGTCGCTTCCTTATGGACAGACTTGTTATTGGCATGTGCGTGTGTGGGATGCTCGAGGCAAGAAATCGGGATGGGCAGAGTCTTTGTGGCACATGGGATTGACTGATTCTGACTGGAAGGCAAAGTGGATATCTGCAAGCGATGAGAGTGCGGGGAGCCCTCTTATGCGAAAGAGAATAGCTGTCGAGAAACCAGTGCTCGAGGCATGGGCATATGTGAGTGGATTGGGGTATTCAGAATTCTATGTCAACGGACTGAAATGTGGCGATGATGTGTTGTCGCCAGCTCAAACCGATTATACATCTCGCAAGGATATTGAGCGCACTCGTGTGGCAATCGATAATGAGTTTACGGGTTTCAGGGCGTTTTATGTCGCTCATGACATAACCTCTTTGCTCCGCACAGGTAATAATATGCTCGGATGTTGGCTGGGCAGAGGATTTTACGGAGCGCACAATGGCTTCACTCTTCCTTATGGCAATCCAGTTCTGAAGGCTCAGGTTGTGGTGAGATACGCTGACGGGACGGAAGATATTTTTGCGACCGACGCGACTTGGAAGTGGCATGAGAGCGCAATCGTGATGAATGGTATTTACGATGGAGAGCGCTACGACGCGCGCGTATATAATAATATGTGGTGCGATGTCAGCGATGAGAGTTCAGGATGGAGAGATGTGCGCGAGGTAAAAGGTCCTGAGGGAAAACTTGGTGCTCAGACTTGCCCTTCCGACAAAGTGTCGGAGACAAAGCAGCCAGTTGCTATCGTGAAGAACGACGACGGTTCTTACACAGTCGATTTCGGTGAGGAGATATCGGGTTGGGTGAGGCTTAAGAGCAAAAGTAGCCTCGATGGTAAAGCTATTACCATAAAGTATGAGAGTGAATCGCCCCAGGGGTTAAACGAATATATTTGCGATGGTGGTCCTGTTGATTATCATGCTCGTTTCACATGGTTTGTCTTCCGTAAAGCAACTATCAGCGGATGGCATGGTGACTTGGCAGCTGAGAACATTGTCGCCGAAGCTGTTAATACTGATATCGGCAAATCTTCCGAGTTCGGTTGCTCTGACGCTCTCCTTTGCAAAACCAATAAGATATGGCAACGCTCATTGCTCGATAATGCCCATGGTTGCGTATTTAGTGACTGCCCTCACCGTGAGCGTGCGGCGTATATGGGCGACGGACAAGTTACATCGGAGATGGTTATGCGTAGCTTCGATACACGAGCATTCTATGCAAAATGGTTCGATGACATGATTCTCGCACAGAATCCTCGCACGGGTTTTATGCCATTTGGCGCACCCTGGCAGCCCGGATGCGGAGGTGGCGTACCTTGGAGTGCAGCCCTCTGTGTGATGCCGTGGAACTACTATATGCAATATGGCGACGAGCGTCAGATTGAGAAGTGTTATGAGGGGATGAAACATCTTTTGGAATACTTCGACACATGGGTAGATGGCGAGGGCGTGATGGAGCAGAAATACGTTTCTAAGATTGAAGGGATGAGCTATTGGTGCAACCTCGGTGATTGGTGTCCGCCAACAAATGTATATCCTCAGAATGCGCTTGTACATACATTCTATTATTGGATGTGCCAGAAGATTGTATCGGAGTCGGCTCTTGTTCTCGGTAAGAAAGCAGAAAGCGAAAAGTATCGTCTTGCCGCTGAGCGAACGAAGAGTGCTTTCCACAACCGATTCTATGATGCCTCCACACATTCCTACGGCCCTGCTGGTTCGAATATATTTGCACTCCGCATGGGAGTCCCAGATAGTGTAAAAGCTGATGTCGTTGCCACTGTGAAGAACGAGCTCGCCACTAACAAAGGTCATCTATATACTGGTATTTATGCCACTCGTTTTCTCTTTGAGGTACTATCCGATATTGGAATGACTGATGAAGCTTACGAAGCATTGACGAAGACCGATTTCCCGAGTTTCGGACATTGGATATCGCAAGGTGCAACCACCACATGGGAGCAGTGGGACGGAGGTAACTCGCACAACCATCCGATGTTTGGCGGGGGCTTGTCGTGGTTGTATAGTAGGTTAGTGGGAATAAATCCTTCAGCTAGCACGGGTGGATACAAGATGAGTACACTCAAGTCGCATATCCCTTCAAAAGTGTCGTGGGCAACGTATAGCATGGCTACATCGTATGGCACGTTGTCGGTGAGGTGGGACAAGAGTGCCGAGGGAGCTACATGGAAGGTGACGGTTCCTGTCGGGTGTAAGGTCGAGTTCTTCTCGCCAGACGGATACGAGTCGAGACATGTGATTCTTTCATCAGGAAAGCATAATATTTTTTTGTTTAAAAATAAATGATTACATTTGCACCCGATAAAACTGATAATTAATGAACAACAAACCCATAATAGAAGAACAGACGCTTATCTCGGCGGCATCGCAAGGCCATGATGAGTTTCTCGATGTGGTACTCCGTTCACTTCGTGAAATGATTGGAGGGGAGATTACTGCCGAGTGGCTCGCGCGACTGAATGCCAATCAGATAACTTTGCTTGCTTATCAAACGCTCCGCGATGAAGTTATGGATGGCGGTTTCGTTCAGTTGATACACAATGGATACGGAGCTTTCATCTTCCGCAATCCCACAGCAAAGGCATTAAAAGGGTGGGGACTCGACGATCTTGCCCGTTTGATAAGAAAGTGCTACAAACCATACGCGGAATATCACGATGAGATAGAGCGTGATTGCACCGACGAGGAATTCATGGCTATGTTTGAGAAGTTCGGCAAGTTCGATGATTTCGATGACGATTTCGTTGAGAACGAAGAGGAGTGGACATCAATGGTGGCGTATTATGTCGATGAGCATATCGACGACTTTGTTGAGGTGAAGAAATAGATTTTTGTTGGATGAATAAGGAAGAAATTGACATTAGGAAGAAGAGTCCTATAAAGATAAAGAATCGCAAAGCATCGTTTGAATATTTCTTTGTTGACGAATATACCGCCGGCATTGTACTCACCGGTACTGAGATCAAGTCGATTCGCTTGGGCAAGGCTTCGCTTGCCGATGCGTATTGTGTCATCATCGGTGGTGAGATATGGATAAAAGGCATGAATGTGTCGCCATATTTCTATGGTTCGTACTCGAATCATGAAATGCGTCGCGACAGAAAGTTGCTCCTCAATCGTCGCGAGATCTATCACTTGTCAGAGGCGGTTAAGAATCCAGGCTTTACGATTGTTCCTACACTTGTGTTTATAGACAAGAATGGTCGTGCAAAGGTTGACATCGCCCTCGCTAGAGGAAAGAAGCTTTTTGATAAACGTCAGGCGATGAAAGAAAAGGAAGATCGTCGCGAGATGGATAAGGTTATGAAACTGAAGAATCGGTTATAATTACTTATTATATGAATCTCCACACGTGGCTTCTACATGTTGAATACAGACGCATACTTCGAGCAGTATGCGTTATTCTGTTTGTATGTTCTGCTCCTTATTCTATTTATGCACAAAAGAAGCTGTCAGTATCGGAGGCTATTGTCTGTGGCGAGAGGATTGTAGAGGAGTGGAAAGACTCAGTGAGGAGGGCTATGTCGGACGTGATGGAGTCGAAACGTTTGACAATCGGAGAGAATACTATGCTGCTAGATTGGAAATTTTTCGGCGAGAAACCAGTAGGTGGTCGTGCGTTGTTTATTTCACTTCATGGAGGTGGCGGGGTGGAGCCTGAGGTTAACGACCAGCAATGGCGCAATCAGATGCGACTCTATAGCCCGAAAGATGCTGTGTATTTGTGTCCGCGGGCACCATTCAATACTTGGGATTTGCACTTCCATACAGAATCGGACGACTTCTATAGGCAGATAGTTGCAATGGCTGTGTCGTGTATGGATGTAGATCCTGACAAGGTTTACCTGATGGGATATTCCGCTGGTGGCGATGGTGTGTGGCGACTTGCTCCGCGACTTGCTGACATGTGGGCGGCAGCGTCGATGATGGCAGGGCATCCAGGCGATGTAAGATTAGAGAATTTGTTGAACCTGCCTTATATGATATGGTGCGGCGAGTATGACAGCGCATACAATCGGAACCGTTTGTGTCGTGAGCGGATAGAGCAGATGGACTCATTGCATAGAGATGATCCGTCAGGGTATATCTTCGAAGGTCATATAATCGATGGCAAAGGTCATTGGATGGATAGGGTAGATACGGCTGCTGTTGAGTGGATGGAACAATATAAGCGCAATCCCTATCCTCGAAAGATAGTATGGAGACAAGAGGCGGTGGCGAAACCTTATTTCTATTGGCTTAGCGCTCCTGTGAGTGAGTCGGAGAAAGGACGCGAGGTGAGGGCATCGATAGATGGCAACAATATTATGATTAATAAATGCGACTATTCCGAAATCACTATCTTGCTCAACGACAAGATGGTTGATCTTGACAAGAGAGTGAAAGTGATTTATCAAGGTAAGACATTATTCCGAGGCAGGTTGAAGCGGAAGGCGAGCATTCTGCGAAGTACCCTCTTCGACCGAAACGACCCAAGCTACATGTTCCCTGCACAGGTGAAGGTGAAAGTGAGGAGATAGACGATTTTGCGTGTTGAAAAGAGGGGAATACATAGGCGTTGTTGGAGTTGAAAACAACAAAAAATCAAATATTTATTTGTCTTTCTCTCGTTCTTTCACTAATTTTGCAGGCAATTTAAAAAAGGTAGAATATATGTTCAAGAAAAAGAGAGTGTGGCACTGCTTGCCAGGTGTTGAACCAACAGAGTTGGATCGCAAGATTATGTATTGGGAGAACAAGGGAAAGGAAGTTCCCTCGCGTGATCTTATAAAGACTCCCGAACAGATAGAAGGCATACGTCGAAGCGGTGAGGTGAATACTGGCGTGCTCGACGAAGTGGCAAAGAATATCCGTGCCGGCATGAGTACGCTCGAGATTGATCAGATATGCTACGACTATTGTACATCGAAAGGTGCCATACCTGCGTGTCTCAACTATGAAGGATTCCCCAAGAGCGTCTGCACGAGCATTAACGAAGTGGTCTGTCATGGTATTCCGAAGGAGGAAGACATCCTTGAAGAAGGCGATATCATCAACGTCGATTTCACTACTATTCTCGACGGATATTATGCTGATGCGTCTCGTATGTTCATCATTGGAAAGACAACACCCGAAAAGGAGCAACTTGTCAGGGTCGCGAAAGAGTGTCTTGAGATTGGTGCAGAGGCGGCAAAACCCTTTAGTTTCGTTGGAGATATCGGTCATGCCATTCAGAAGCATGCCGACAAGTATCATTATGGCGTCGTCCGCGATCTTTGTGGACATGGCGTAGGGTTGGATTTCCATGAGAAGCCCGACGTTGCTCACTACGGGCATCGTGGACAAGGAATGCTTCTCGTGCCAGGCATGGTGTTCACCATCGAACCGATGATTAATATGGGTACGTGGAAAGTGTTTATCGACTCTGAAGATCCATACGGATGGGAAGTCATCAGCGGCGACGAGTTGCCAAGTGCTCAGTGGGAGCATACATTCCTTATGACGGAGCATGGCGTGGAGATACTAACATACTAAGACTTCACGATGAACGACGTATATATATTAGGAATAGAAAGCAGTTGCGACGATACATCAGCTGCAGTACTTAGAAACGGAGTACTCTTGAGCAATGTCACCGCCTCGCAAGGTGTGCATGAGGCTTACGGAGGCGTGGTACCGGAACTTGCCTCGCGGGCACATCAGCAGAATGTGGTGCCTGTTGTCGATCAGGCTATACGTCGCGCGGGTATAACAAAGGAACAATTGTCGGCTGTTGCATTTACGCGAGGACCAGGACTTATGGGATCGTTGCTCGTGGGAGTGAGCTTCGCAAAGGGCTTTGCTCGTTCGCTGGGAATACCTCTCATCGATGTGAATCATCTTCAAGGGCATGTGATGGCGCACTTCATCAAGGAGTCGGACGACGACTCTTCGTGCCCTCCGATGCCATTCCTTTGTCTTCTCGTCAGCGGTGGAAACTCGCAGATAGTGAAGGTAGAGGCATACAATCGTATGACTATCCTCGGACAGACGATCGACGATGCTGCAGGTGAGGCTATCGACAAGTGCTCGAAAGTGATGGGACTCGGATACCCGGGAGGACCAATCATCGACAGACTTGCAAGGCAAGGGAATCCTCATGCGTTTAAGTTCTCGGAACCACATATACCAGGGCTCGACTATAGTTTTTCAGGACTAAAGACGTCTTTCCTTTATAACCTTAGGAAATGGATTGCCGACGACCCTGATTTCATAGAGCATCACAAGGAAGACTTGGCGGCAAGCCTCGAATGGACTATAGTTGATATACTGATGAAGAAACTCCGTCTGGCGGTTAAGGAAACGGGTATCAAGCATGTGGCAGTGGCAGGAGGCGTGTCGGCAAACAATGGGCTTAGAAATGCCTTTGCCGAACATGCGGCAAAGTATAAGTGGAAAATATACATACCGAAATTCAGCTATACCACCGACAATGCCGCAATGATAGGAATAACAGGATATTATAAGTATCTTGACGGTGAGTTTTGTGATATATCGGCACCTGCATTCAGTAAGGTGACAATAGAATAAATATCGAAGAAAATGGATCTGGAAAAGAAGATACTCAGTCGTGAGCTGCAACAATATCTCTACGATAGTGGGAAGACTATTTCGACGGCTGAGAGTTGCACAGCAGGACAGATAGCTGAGGCTATCATAGCATCGCCCGGAGCATCGGGATATTTCAAGGGAGGCATAGTGGCTTATGTCGATGAGGTTAAACATAATGTGCTAGGAGTGAGTGTTGATACTCTTGCCAAATATACTGCTGTGTCGGAGGCTGTTGCTATTGAGATGGCAGAAGGCGCATGCCGGGTGCTGAACACCGATTTTGCCATTTCCATCACTGGCGTGGCAGGACCCACGGGTGGCACTCCCGAGACTCCTGTCGGCACGATATGGATTGGATATGGTGCAAAGGAAGATATAAGAACTTTCAAGCTCGATAGCGACGACGGTAGGGATGTCAACCTCTCCCGGGCCACAAGCAAGGCGCTCCGACTAATGCTTGAATATCTCGGAGAACAGCTTCCTAAGCCCTCTGATGACTGAAAATGCTGGTTGCTAAGGCGTTATTTTTCAAAAAAAGCTTAAATGTGACGAATTATTTTGGAAAATATTTTGTTCTTTTCAGGAAAAAGTGTAATTTTGCACCCTGTTTGGAATAAGTACTAAAATAGAAGGAATAATAGACATGTCTAAAATTTGTCAGATTACAGGTAAGAAGGCACAGATTGGTAACAATGTGTCGCACTCGAAGCACCGCACTAAGAGAACTTTCGACGTGAACCTTTTCACCAAGAAGTTCTACTATGTTGAAGAGCAGTGTTGGATAAGTCTTAAGGTCAGCGCAGCTGGTCTCCGTCTTATAAACAAGATCGGTCTCGACGCAGCTTTGAAGCAGGCTGTTGAAAAAGGTTATGTTGACTGGAAAGACATTAAAGTGATAGGAGAATAATTGTATGGCATCAAAGAAGGCAAAAGGTAATAGAGTTCAGGTCATCCTTGAATGCACTGAGATGAAGAATAGCGGAATGCCAGGTACAAGCCGTTACGTTACGACAAAGAATCGTAAGAACACACCTGAGCGCATGGAGCTTATGAAGTATAACCCAATCCTCAAGAAGATGACTCTTCACAAGGAGATTAAGTAATAGGAGATTAAACAATGGCAAAGAAAGCGGTTGCTACCCTTCATGAAGGTTCGACAGACGGTCGCGCTTACACAAAGGTCATCAAGATGGTGAAGAGCCCAAAGACTGGCGCTTACATCTTCGACGAGCAAATGGTTCCGAACGAGGAAGTGAAAGATTTCTTCAAGTAAGAAGTCATCCTATTTATAGAATAAAAGTGGCACATGGCGAAATCCGTGTGCCATTTTTTTGTCTGGCGACGCTTTGATAAAGTGCCGCTCTTGTCGTCTATAAGAGCCTTTTAAGCTAAGGATAAGAGACTCTTATGCTGAACATAAGAGCCTTTTTTCCAGCGTTAGGAAATCTTTTCAGCTTACGGGTGTGGATAGGAAGATGTTAACCTGTTTTCACTTATAAATGCTCCCAAATGAAATTATTCTTAAAAAGATAAATATTTTCGATGTAAACGTTTTTTTATATTGAAAATATTTCGTAATTTTACAACTTGAAAAACCCTGAAAACGTCTTAAAACGAAAATAAAGGGCATTTAAGGGCATTTTCTAAGAAAATACATTAAAAAGAAATTAATATAAATGGACGAGAATCTAACAATTGATCAGGACAGGATACTCAAGGTGAATATCGAGGAGGAAATGCGCTCCTCGTACATTGACTATTCGATGTCGGTAATCGTGGCAAGAGCCTTGCCCGATGTTCGCGATGGCTTCAAGCCTGTGCACCGCCGCATACTATATGGTATGCTCGGAATTGGAAACACGAGTAATAACCCTTATAAGAAATGCGCGCGCATAGTGGGCGAGGTGCTTGGTAAGTATCACCCACACGGCGATTCTTCGGTATACGGAGCACTGGTAAGACTGGCGCAGGATTGGAATATGCGCTACACGCTTGTCGACGGACAAGGAAACTTTGGTTCGGTCGACGGCGACTCGGCAGCTGCCATGCGTTACACCGAGTGCCGACTCTCGAAGATGGGAGAGCATATCATGGACGACCTCGAGAAGGATACTGTAGATATGCAGAGCAACTTCGACGACTCACTGAAGGAACCGACGGTTATGCCTACGAAGATACCAAACCTGCTTGTGAACGGCGGAAACGGTATTGCTGTGGGTATGGCAACGAACATGCCGACACACAACCTTTGCGAGGTAATCGACGGATGTTGCGCATATATCGACAATCCTGATATCGATACCGAGGGTTTGATGGAGTATATCAAAGCTCCCGACTTCCCGACAGGCGCTTACATCTACGGATTGCAGGGCGTGAAGGATGCATACGAGACTGGTCGCGGACGTATCATCATGCGTGCGAAAGCAGAGATTGAGAGCGACGAGAGTCACGATAAGATAGTTGTGACAGAGATTCCTTACGGAGTGAACAAGGCTCAGCTGATTGAATATATCGCCGAACTGGTGAAAGATGGAAAGCTTGATGGCATCTCGAATGCCAACGACGAGAGTGGACGTCAGGGAATGAGAATCGTCATTGATGTGAAGAGAGAGGCAAACGCCAACGTGATACTCAACAAACTCTTCAAGATGACAGCCCTTCAAAGTTCGTTCTCGGTGAACTGCATCGCACTTGTGAAGGGACGCCCACGCCTGCTCACACTGAAGGATTGCGTGAGATACTTTGTAGAGCATCGCCACGATGTGACAATCCGCCGCACCAAGTTCGACCTCAACAAGGCCAAGGAGCGCGCTCATATACTCGAAGGACTCATCATCGCGTGCGATAACATCGACGAAGTGGTGCACATCATCCGCGCGAGTAAGACTCCTGCTGATGCACAGAAGAACCTCGAGGATCGTTTCAATCTCGACGAACTCCAGTCGAAGGCTATCGTAGACATGCGCCTCTCGCAGCTGACAGGACTCCGTATCGATCAGCTGCACGCTGAGTTTGAAGAACTCGAGCGCACTATTGAACATTTGCAGGCAATACTCGACGATCCCGAGCTCTGTAAGAAGGTGATGAAAGACGAACTTATCGAAGTGAAGGAGAAGTACGGCGACGCCCGCCGCACTCAAATCATACCGGCCGAGCATGAGTTCAATGCCGAGGACTTCTATCCCAATGACCCTGTTGTCATCACTGTGAGCCACATGGGATACATCAAGCGTACTCCTCTCTCGGAATTCCGCGAGCAGGCTCCTGGAGGCATTGGCTCGAAGGGTGCAAGGCACCGCGACCAGGACTTCACAGAGTTCATCTATCCCGCAACGATGCACCAGACGATGCTGTTCTTCACGCGCAAGGGACGTTGCTACTGGCTTAAGTGCTACGACATTCCCGAAGGAGCTAAAGACTCTAAGGGACGCGCAATACAGAATATGCTCAACATCGACGGCGACGACGGCATCAATGCCATACTCCGTCTGCGTGGCCTGAACGATGAAGACTTCATCAACCGCCACTATGTAGTGTTCGCCACAAAGAACGGAACAGTGAAGAAGACACCTCTTAAGTTCTACTCACGTCCGCGTACGAATGGTGTAATCGCCATCAACATCGTCGAGGGTGACGAGGTGGTAGATGTACGCCTGACAAATGGACATAACGAACTCATCATGGCCAACCGCAATGGTAGGGCCGTACGCTTCGACGAGAGTACGATCCGTCCAATGGGACGTGTGGCCACCGGTGTGAGAGGCATGAGAGTCGACGAGGGCGACGACGAGGTGGTAGGAATGATTGTTGTCAACGAAGCCGAGAAGGAGAACGTGATGGTGGTCAGCGAGAACGGATATGGAAAGCGCTCTCAGGTGGAAGACTATCGCAAGACCAACCGCGGCGGAAAGGGTGTGAAGACGCTCAACGTGACGGAGAAGACAGGTCGCCTGGTGGCAATAAAGAATGTCACCGATAGCAACGACCTTATGATCATCAACAAGAGTGGCATCGTCATCCGCATGCCGGTTGCAGGATGCAGGGTGATTGGTCGAGCCACGCAAGGCGTGAAGCTCATAAACCTCTCGAAGAAGAACGATATCATCGCAAGCGTATGCAAGGTGATGAGCAGTGAGCTCGAGGCAGCCGTCGAAGAGGAAAGCCGCGCACAGTGGAACCAGAAGAACGAAGACTTGGTGAACGACACCAAGCCTCTCGACGACAACGCTAACGACGAGATAATAGACGATGTCATAATCGACGAGGATGAAGATGAAAACATCCCTCTCATAGATATCGATGACGAAGAATAGAATAAAATAGAAAAACTTTTAAATTTCACGATTATGAAAAAACTAATGATTTTAGCATTGATGTTCGTTGCAACATCTGCTGCATTTGCTGGCGACAGCCCTGCATTGAAGGCTATCATGGCAGCAAAGAACTATGCTGAGGCAGAAAGCCTTATGAAATCATCTCTCACCCAGCTTGTAGGCGCTGCTGAAAAGGCAAAGGCTTACAACAAGCTTGTGGACCTCGCTCTCGAAGCAGTGTCTAAGGAGCAGGCTATCATCGACAAGAACTATGCTGCTAAAGCTCTCAAGCCCGACGCACAGGAAGAGCCATACGACGAGGATGCTTTCTTCATGGGAAGCTACAATGCCGTGAAGAATGCTGTTGAGTGTGACAAGTACGACCAGGAGCCAAATGAGAAGGGTAAAGTTAAGCCAAAGTTCTTCCAGGCAAATGCCGCTCGTCTGACCAATGCTCGTCTTCAGCTAATTAATGCCGGTCAGAAGTATATTTCTGAGCAGGCTAAGGCTCTTGACATGTATGGTCTCTACGTTGAGACAAACAGCCATCCTCTCTTCAAGGAGGCTATCGAGAAGCTCGGCGGCGACGAGTATATCGGTGAGGTGGCACGTGTTGCATCGGTGCTTGCATTCCAGGAGAAAGATCTTGCACGAGCAAATAAGTACTGCGATGTGGCATTGACCGACAAGGGTATTTACGATCAGGCTATCGGTTTGAAGACTTATCTGATGACACAAGGCTTGCAGACACGCGAGGACTCAGTGGCATGCGTGAAGGAGCTCGAGACTCTCTATCAGCGTGAGAATGGCAATGAGCAGGTGTTCTCGGTGCTCGCTTCAATGTACGACCGTATGAAGGAGACAGCAGCGCTCGACAAGATTATCGCCGACAAGATTGCCAGCAACCCGCAGAGCTACACCGCTTGGGCACTTAAAGGTCAGACCGAGATGAACTCGAAGAAGCACGAGGAGGCTCTCGCAAGCTTCAAGAAGGCTCTGGAAATAGCACCAGAGGACCCGCTAATCCTTACATATGTAGGTTATACCTACGGCGACATGGCTCGCGAGAAGGATACCGAGGCTGAGGTGAAGGCAATGTTCTCAGAGGCTGTTCCTTATCTTGAGAAGGCTCGTCAGCTCGACCCGACTCAGGAGAAGGCCAGATGGAGCCTGCCTCTCTACAACTGCTACTACATTCTTTACGGCGAGAACGACACTCGTACGAAGGAAATGGAAAAACTAAGAGAGTACTAATCTGCTCGGCTTTATGGGTGTGCGGGCTTGCACACCCATAAAGTTTTCCTCTCTTTCCGACAGGCTAATCCCGGGCATCGGGTAACCCCTATGCTTGAGAAATAGCTCCAGACGCGAAGAAAACCACTCATATCACTTTTTCATCGCCGTATGTAAGTATTGAAGTTTAATTTATTCCGATGTTCTATGATGGGTAAAAAAACTATAATCCTCTTGGTGATTTTTTCTTTTGCCATGTCGATGTCGGCACAGAAGAAAGAACTCTCGGCTGCTCGTCAGAATATAAAGAACGGGGCGAAGCTCGAAGAGGCAGAGGCGTCGATGCGCAAATTGCTTACCGACACTGCCAACATCGGCAATACTCACATCTGGCTCACACTCTTCTCCTCGATAAAGAAACAATACGACCAGGGCAACGAGAAGTTGTACCTGAAGCAGCCCTACGACACCGCTAAGCTATTCGTCGCATGCAGGAAGATGTTCGAAGTGCTCGAAGACTTCGACAGCATTGATATGCGCCCCGACGCAAAGGGCCTTGTGCGCCCAAAGCACCGCGTAAGGCATGCTTCTCTGCTCGCATCGTACAGGTCGAACCTGTATAGTGGGGGAGGGTTCTTTGTGAAGAAAGCAAATTACAAAGATGCCCTCTCGATGTACAAGACATACATCGGTTGCGCCTCGCATCCGTTGTTCAGCAGCTATAACTATTCAGCAACCGACAAAAACTTACCTGAGGCGGCCTACTGGGCACTCTTCTGCTCGTATAAGCAGAACGACCTCAAGAGTATGCTCGAGTACAAGAGCCTTGCCGAGCAAGACTCTACTCACCACGCCTACGTGCTCCAATACCTTGCCGAGGCGTATCGCGCTCTTGGCGACACGGCTAAGTACCTGTCGTCGATTACCGAAGGCTACGACCTCTATCCGGCCTTCCCATACTTCTTCCCGAGAATAACCGAATACTACATCGAGCACAACGAATTCGAGAAAGCACGAAGCATTGTCAACTTTGCTATGTTGCTCGATAGTACGAACATATATTACCGTTTTGTGAAGAGCACCGTGTTGCTCCACATGAAAGAATACTCCGAGGCTATCGACATTTGCGACGCTATCATCGAAGAGGACAAGGACATCTACGACGCCTATCTCAACGCCGGACTCTGCTATTTCAATCAGGCGCAGGAGTGTGAGCAAGACCGCTCGTCGATAAAAAAGAATAGAGAGAAGATACAAGCCCTCTATCGCCAGTCGTTGCCTTACTTCGAGCGATACCGGACGCTTGTCCCGGAGAACAAAGCCAAATGGGCGTTCCCGCTCTACACGATTTACCTCAACCTGAATATGGGTCCAGAGTTCGAGGAAATGGAGAAAATATTGAAAGAATAACATCATAAAATACCCACAAAAAGGAAGCGGACAGAAGCAGAAATATGCGTGAAGAATTACTCGAGAAGATTGGAGTCAAGTCGTTGAGCGACATGCAAATGGCGGCAGTTGAGTCAATAGCCAGAGGCGAAGGCGATGTTGTTGTTCTATCGCCCACTGGCTCGGGCAAGACACTTGCCTATCTGCTTCCCATCGTCGAGAGTATTGAGCGTTTGGGTGACGCATCATTGCAATGCGTGGTGATGGTGCCCAGCCGTGAGCTGGCACGTCAGTCGTACGACTATGCCCGACGACTCACTCGAGCCGTCAGATTCTACGCCTGTTATGGAGGGCGCTCGGCAATGTTTGAGCACCGTGAGTTGCGCGAGGCAAAGCCTCAGGTAATCTTCTCAACGCCCGGAAGGCTCAACGATCACATCGCGAAGGGTAACATCGACGTGAGTGCCGTACAGTGGCTTATTATCGACGAGTTCGACAAGTGTCTCGAGTTCGGATTCCACGACGAGATGTCACGAGCTGTTGGTTCTTTACCGAAAGATGCTTTGCGTGTGTTGCTTTCGGCCACTGATGCCGAAGCCATTCCCGACTTTGTCGATATGGCTAACGTTGAGAAAATCGACTTCCTTGCCGACAACGATCCGCTCTCCACGCGTATAAACAAGTTCGTGGTCAGGAGTACTACCGCCGATAAACTCGAGTCTGTGGGAATACTTCTGCGCACTTTCGGACGCTCGCGAACGATAGTCTATGCTGGGTTTCGCGAGAGTGTGGTGCGCATAACCGACTATCTTGTGTCAGAGGGCTTCGTGTGCGCCTCGCTTCACGGTGGACTCGAGCAGGAGGAGCGCAACGAGGCGGTGTATCACTTCCTTAACAAGTCGGCCAACATCCTTGTGAGTACCAATCTGTCGTCGCGAGGGCTCGACCTGCCCGACGTTGATAACATTGTGCACTATCACCTGCCCGAGACTCAAGAGGACTATATCCACCGCTCGGGACGCACGGCACGATGGGAGGCAGAGGGCAACACCTACTTCATTCTCTCGCCAAAGGAGCATCTGCCCGAGTATATTGGTGACGATGTGCTCGAGGTCGAGCTGCCCGAGGATCAGCCCGAGGTTCTCCTCCCTGAGCTCTCGACGATATACATTGGTAAGGGTAAGAACGACAAGATTTGCAAGGGCGACGTGCTCGGGCTCCTATGCAAGAAAGGGGGGCTGACGGCTTCCGATATTGGGCGCATCGACATCTACGACCGCTTTTGTCGTGCAGCTATCTCGCGACGGAAGATGACTGCTGTGCTCAAGCGTCTGAAGGGCGAGAAGATAAAAGGCGTGCGTACCATAGTGGAAGAGGAGAGAGGTTTCTAGAGCCCTCTAGATTTTCTAGAATCTCTAGTTCCTCCAGCCCACAAAGAGATAACTCAAATTTTTAAAAATATATAGTATAATGAAAAAGTACAATTTCAATGCGGGGCCTTCGATGCTTCCGCGCGAAGTGATTGAGAACACGGCCAGACAGATACTCGATTTCAACGGTTCTGGCCTTTCGTTGATGGAAATCAGTCATCGTGCCAAAGACTTCCAACCAGTTGTCGACGAGGCGATGGCGCTCATCAAAGAGCTGCTTCAGGTGCCCGAGGGCTACTCGGTAGTCTTCCTCGGCGGAGGAGCATCGCTACAGTTCTATCAGGTGCCTCTCAACCTGCTCCGCACCAAGGCTGCCTATCTCAACACAGGCACATGGGCAAAGAAGGCGCTCAAGGAAGCAAAGCGCGTGGGCGAGGTCGTCGAGGTGGCTTCTTCGGCCGATGCAAACTACACCTTCATCCCGAAGGACTATGTGGTTCCAGCCGATGTCGATTACTTCCACATCACCACAAACAACACCATCTACGGTACAGAGATACGCAAAGACCTCGATGTTCCCGTGCCCCTCGTGGCCGATATGTCGTCGGACATCTTCAGCCGTCCCGTTGATGTGAGCAAGTACGATTGCATCTACGCCGGTGCTCAGAAGAACCTTGCAATGGCTGGTGTCACTGTCATCATCGTCAAAGACGCCGTGCTCGGGCAGACTGGTCGCGACATCCCAACGATGCTCGACTACCGCACACATATCGAGAAGGGTTCGATGTTCAACACTCCTCCTGTAGTGCCCATCTACTCAATGCTCGAGACGCTTCGTTGGGTGAAGCGCATGGGTGGCGTAGAGGCAATGGACCGTCTGGCTCAAGAGCGCGCGAAGATAGTTTACGACGAGATCGACCGCAACCGCCTCTTCCGTGGGACAGTAGTCAAGGAGGACCGCTCGCTGATGAATCTCTGCTTCGTGATGAACGACGAGTACGTCGAGCTCGAAAAGCCGTTCTTCGACTTCGCCACCGAGCGTGGCATGGTCGGCATCAAGGGCCACCGCTCAGTAGGAGGCTTCCGCGCCAGCTGCTACAATGCCCAGACAATCGAAGGAGTGAACGCCCTCGTGGCTGCAATGCGCGATTTCGAGAAGACAGTTTGATAACCTTTCAATGATCTAAAAAATATGAAGATACTTATAGCAACCGAAAAGCCCTTTGCCTCTGAGGCCGTTGAGGGCATCAAGAAAGTAGTCGCCGAGGGAGGTCACGAGCTGTCCCTTCTTGAGAAATACACTGAGAAGGCTCAACTCCTTGAGGCAGTGAAAGACGCCGACGCACTCATCATTCGCTCCGACAAGATCGACGCCGTAGTGCTAAACGCAGCACCGAAGCTGAAGATAGCAGTTCGCGCCGGAGCAGGCTACGACAATGTAGATCTAGCGGCAGCCACCGCCCACAATGTGGTGGTTGAGAATACCCCCGGGCAGAACTCCAACGCCGTGGCAGAGCTCGTCTTCGGAATGCTCGTCGCCGCCGTGCGCAACTTCTACAACGGCAAGAGCGGCACCGAACTTATGGGTAAGACACTCGGCATACTCGCGTTCGGTAACGTGGGGCGCAATGTGGCTCGCATAGCTCGCGGATTCGGGATGAACATCCTTGCCTACGACGCCTATTGCCCTGCAGAGGTAATCAGCCAGACCGAAGGAGTGAGTGCTGTTGCATCGACCGAAGAGCTCTTCGCGAAGAGCGACATCGTATCGCTCCACATCCCTGCCACTCCTGAGACCATCCGTAGCATCGGAACCGCTCTCGTTGGCCGTCTGCCGAAGGGAGGTATCCTCGTCAACACTGCGCGCAAGGAGGTCATCAACGAGCCTGAGCTGCTCGCCCTAATGGCTGAACGCACTGACCTGAAGTACGTCACCGACATCATGCCCGACGCTGATGCCGACTTCCGCGCCTTCGAAGGACGCTATTTCTCGACACCGAAGAAGATGGGAGCACAGACCGCAGAAGCCAATATCAACGCCGGTATCGCTGCCGCCCGTCAGATTTGCGCCTATTTTGCCGACGGATGCACACGCTTCCAGGTGAACAAGTAGCTTTTCGATATTCTAAAGAGAATCCTCTCAAAGAGTTACTTCCCTTAGTCAGTGAGACCTATTGACCGTAAGGGAGGTAACTCCTTTTTTTTGCCTCCCAGTATCCCTGTTTCATGGAACTTCTTTTCTTCTTGCCTCCCTGTCTCCATAAAATTGCCATGCACGCGGTGACTCCCAGCGTGGTACCGATTGCCGTGAGTTTCGCCAGTAGCGTCTGGATGATGAATTTTGTTAGATCCCTTTTCCCGTAAATTGATTAAGTTTATAGTTTTGAGTTTTCTGTTGTCGAGAGATTCATTTTAAATTCTATTAATGTCGATTTTCGGAGGCTTCTGAAGTCGGAGGTCTTAAGCGGCGCTTGTGGGGCTCTCATCTATTACAAAAGTAATAATTTTTTTCGACATCTCCAAATTTTTTGCCCCGACTGGGCCAAAAAAATGCATCCGCCGCCTCTCGAATCCTGCTCCGCAGCGATAACGCGCAGGGAGTCAGTACTTTACGCTTTTCGTTATATATATATTTTCTTATTTTTATTATGCATTATTCATTATTCATTCATTATGCATTATCTTTATTCTCCCTCCCCCTTGCAGAATCTTACAGATTACAGATAACAGTTTCTAAAAAGAGGCGTGAAAAATTTTTATTATTATATTATATATAATATAATATAATAATAAACTCTAATCTCACTCACAAAAAAATAACTGTTATCTGATAACTGTAAGATTTTTATGCCGAGTTTATATAAGCACGTAAGGCAGGGTGATGGTAGGTATGAGAAATCTGCTTAACTGTTCGTTTGCACCTGTCGTATATTTTTTCGTATGTATAGAAATAAGTCCTGTTTTATTTGCTCAACTCGCTAAAAAGTAACTTTTGTCCTTGTTTTATTTGTTCTTTAACTTCGTCGAAGATACTCGCATTCGACAAAAAAATAAATTTATTTTGTTTTGTTCTCGTTTATTCGTATCTTTGCATTTGTAAACGTTTACGGAATGGATTTTTAATTTTTAATAAAACTGTTATGAAGAAATTATTTTTTGTTGTTTGCATGGCGCTGGTTAGTGCTACATCGTTCGCTCAGCAGGGTAAGGTAACCCTTGGTGTTCATGGTGATTATATGATCGACTCACCGAACAATTTCGGCTTTGGTGCCAGCGTGGGCTACGAATTCATCAACAATCTGCGCGGAACGGCTGAGTTCAATTATTTATTCAAGAAGGACGAGGCTAGCTTCTGGAACTTGGAGGCTAACGTGGCTTATCTGTTCAGGATTCCGAAGAGCCCTGTGACGCTCTATCCTCTCGTGGGTGCTGACTTCCTGGGTATCAAGGTGTTTGATGAGAGCGAGTCGAAGATGGGCCTGAACATCGGTGCCGGTATCGAGGTGGGCATTACGTCGAATATCGGGCTGAGGGTTGAGTACAACTACAAGACTGAGTACGACGGCTGGAGCCTGTTGAAGTTCGGCGTTGTTATTCCAATCAACTAACCGACTGCGTCAGACGATTTGTTGCCTCTCTTCGGAGAGGCTTTTTTTGCTCTGACGTCTTGAGAAACTCCTTCAACTTTCGGATATTTAGTTTATATTTTTGGAGACTTTAGTAGTAATTTCTGCATCTCGGCAATAAAAATAAGTGAATTTATTTTGTATTGCGCTCGATTTTGTGTAATTTTTCCATCTTTGATGAAGAAATTACTGCATCTCGGCAATAAAAAAGAATAAATTTTTTTGTATTGCGCTCGATTTTGTGTAATTTTGCAGCCGCTATTACGAGTTAATGGCATGGAATTCAAATTTTTAACTTACAAAAAACAAAAAAATTATGGCAACAAAGATCAGATTGCAGCGTGGCGGACGTAAAGGTT
The DNA here is from genome assembly GCA_902783625.1 of uncultured Prevotellaceae bacterium. Lineage (GTDB taxonomy): Bacteria > Bacteroidota > Bacteroidia > Bacteroidales > Bacteroidaceae > Prevotella. Next base: position 14,370 of record CACZRN010000065.1, on the reverse strand, counting down.
ATGCCGTTTATCGTATCGTCGTCGCTGACGCAAGAGCACCACGTGATGGTAGATTTACTGAGAAGATTGGTACATATAATCCTAACACCAATCCTGCCACAGTAGATTTGAATTTCGATCGTGCACTCTATTGGGTAGAGACAGGCGCTCAGCCCACCGACACCGTACGTAACATCCTCAGCCGTGAGGGCGTTTATCTCATGAAACACCTCCGCGGTGGTGTTAAGAAGGGTGCTTTCGACGAGGCTGCCGCACAGGCTAAGTTCGACGCATGGAAGGCCGACAAGCAGAAAGGTCTTGAGAACATCCAGGCCGAGCAGGCAAAAGCTAAGAAGGCTGCCGCAGAGGCTGCTCTTAAGGAAGAGAAGAAGGTTAACGAGGCTATCGCCAAGAAGGTGGCAGAGAAGAAAGCTGCTGCTGTGGAGGCTGTCGCCGAGGAAGCCGCTGCTGAAGAGCCAGCTGCTGAAGAGGCTCCTGCCGAGGCTTAATCGCTCAAGAGAGAGCTTTTTAAGGAAAGCGAATAATGGAAGCGTGTTTTTCGGAACCGCTTCCATTTTTTTTGTCTTATTTTTGCAGGTGAATGAAAAAGTTGCTATCTTCGCAGGTGATGAAACTGATGCGACTTCTGCGCAGGCTTTCGGTGCCCGTGGTGAGCGAGTGGGTGTTCTTCGTGATCTTCTTTCTCGCGATGGGTAAGTTGCTCGTCAGGGCGGTGCTTTACATCCCTTTCGACGGGCTCCCTGAGGTGTCGTGGCTCTTCGCGCTGGGACAGGTGTTTATCATCGACTATATCGTCACTCTTATCATCTACCTTGCCCGTCGGCGATGGGCGAAGTGCGTTGCCTATGTGCTTGTGCTCGGGGCGTTTCTCGTGCGCGAGTTCCTGAAGAACGTGTTTGTGATGGACATCTCACCGAGCGTGCTGATGCTCGTTGCCGAGACATCGCCCAGGGAGACGTCGGAGTTCTTCAGCGAGTATATGCTCACGTCGGGCGCGCTCATGTCGATAGGCGTCACAGTGGTTGTGGGGCTCGTGGCACTCTTCCTTGAGAGGTATAGACATCGCTGGGCGGAGCGCTTCAGCCAGAGCAAGAAGAGGACGAATGGCCTTGCATTGGTCAATGCGATATTGTTGGTGTGGGGCGTCGTGGCAGGTATCCATTTCGGAAGCATGCTGGAGTGCAAGACACTCGACGAACTTTCGCTCTGGGATATAGAACACTCGCAATATGCCGATGCTTTCTCGTTGACGGCTAGTTCGGCTTACGGATTGCACCTTGCCTCGGGCGACATGAACGAATACATCCTCACCACTATACGTGCGGCCCGTGAGCAGAAAGCGGAGGATGGCGACGAGGTGAATATCATCGTCGTGGTGGGCGAGTCGCACATCAAGTGGCACTCGTCGCTCTACGGCTATCCGCTCCCAACGTGCCCTTACCAGCAAGCCGAGGCCGATAGCAGTCGTCTCTTCGTGTTTGGCGAGGCATTAACTAGTTCGAACTTTACCACCACCGCAATGAAGAATATGCTCTGTTGCAACAGCACCGCCGAGGGTGAAAGTTGGAACGGGAAACCATTCTTCCCTTCGATAATGAAGAGCAGCGGCTTCGATGTGTATATGTGGGATAATCAGCGTGAGGCATCGACATCGGCAACATACACCTTCGCCCTCAACTCGTTCCTCTACAACGACACGATACAACAGTTGAGTTACACCGCCACCAACCGCCAATGCTTCGCCTACGATGGTGAACTGATTGACGATTTCGCACGACAGGTGAAGAGAAAGAGCAAGCGCAATCTTGTTGTCTTTCACCTGCTCGGGCAACATTTCGAAGCCCGAGAGCGCTTTCCACACGACACCTTCAGCAAGTTCACGCCTCAGGATATTCCGAACAACGCCTCGTACCTGAACGATGAGAAGCGGCAGGAGATTGCCGACTATGACAATGCAACGCTCTACAACGACTACGTGATGAAGAAGGTCCTCGACCTCTATCGCGATGAGCCGACGGTGGTAATTTACCTTTCCGACCACGGTGAGGAGATTTACGACTATCGCGACTCGAAGGGCAGGGTGAGTGCCGACGACGGAGCCGACGACGGAGCCGACGACGTGTATAATCGTTTTCAGCATCAGATACCCTTCACAATATGGTGCTCCGATTCATACAAGAAGAGCCGTCCCGACATAGCAGAGGCAATTGCTAAAAGCGTGGAGAAACCCTGGCTGGCGGATAATCTCTGTCATCTCGTCTTCCGCTTGGGGGGCGTGGAGACACCTTTCTATAAAGCCAATCGCGATGTGTTGGACAGCTCTTACTCAGCAGATGTCCCCGATGATGCCGGCCGACTTGGTGCCGAGAACTTCATAGCACATGCTGGTGGAATGATTGACAGCGTGACGTACACCAATTCGCGCGAGGCTCTCGAGAATTCGATTGCCGAAGGATATAAGTATATCGAGCTCGATTTGAGTCTCACGAAGGACAGTGTGCTCGTGTGTTCACACGATTTCGACGAGTTTCCCGAAGGGCACGTGCCCACCTCTGACGAGTTCCTTGCAAGTCGCTATGCGGGGCGATTCACACCGATGACACTCGCCGAAGCCATTGACATCTGGAGGAACTCGGATTGCATCTTCGTGACTGACAAGATCTCCGACCCGATGTTGCTGAACAAGTATTTCCGTCCTGATGAGAGAAGCCGCGTGTATGTGGAAACACCCTATAAGGAAAACTATCGCGCACTGAAGGAAAACGGCTACATACCGATGTTCTGTCTCTACGATTTGGGGACGCCAAACTTCCTCTATTACATGAAGTTGCGACTTGTTGACAGGTTGAAAATCGATAGGATTGTCGTCCATACGGGGAGCAACCCGAAGTATCTGCGCTACATACGCAAGCATCATCGCGCGAAGGTGGCGATGTACACCAGCAACTCACATTATTTCTTCCTTCAGCATATTGGCTACGACGCCGACATGATTTACACCGACAACTGGAATATAAAAAACAACTCGAACTACAATAAATCCGATACTTCGACGTATTAAATATATATGCACATAGTTGAGATACCTTCATTCTTCCCTCCCTATGGCGGTGAGTTTTGCCTCGAGCAATCGAAGGCACTGGCTCGGCGTGGGCACAAGGTGAGCATATTGGCTAATGTGCAGCTGAGTGTGCTCCGGAGTATGCGCGAATTTCTCACGATGCCCTACAGCAAGGAGACACTCGAGATAGAGGGCGTGAGGGTGGAGCGCCGCTTTATGCGAGGCCTTCCGAAGAGCGCCAGGTGCAATGCTGAGCGATGGGTGAGAAGGGTAGAGCGGATGTTCGACGAGTATGTGGCGACGAACGGAGTGCCCGACATCATACATGCGCATTGTGCGAAGTGGGGAGGGCAAGCGGCAATGATAATAAGCAAGCGCTATCATATTCCGTATGTCGTCACCGAACACCTTTCTTACGAGGTGTTTGCCTCGGAATTCACCGAGCACGACGACGCCTGGCAGATACCCGTTTTGAAGCGCGTCTATGCCGAAGCCGACATGGTGGTGACCGTTAGCGACGAACTTGTTGACAACCTCTCGCCTTTGTTCGGAAAGGATTACCGACATACGACAATCTCGAACACCGTCGATACCGAATTTTTTAAGTATAAACCCCGCGTTAGTGGCGACGGTCATACATTTACCTTCTGTTGCCTCGCCAACTTCTGGCCGTTGAAGCGCTACGATGTCTTGCTCGAAGCATTCAGTCGTCTTCCTGAAGATACAAGCCTCTTAATCGCGGGTAGAGGAACCGATAACCGTGACTTCAGAGCCCTTTTATCGAAGTATCCCTGCGCCTCGCGTGTGAAGGCCCTCGGACGTATCGAGAAGCCATCGGTGCGCGATGTGCTCTATGCGAGCGATTACCTTGTGCTTGCCAGCGAGAGCGAGTCGCAGGGCTTGTGCCTTGTCGAGGCGATGAGCACGGGGATAGAGACGATTGCCACCGACGCCATTCCTCAAAACGTGAGTCGTTACGAGGGGTGCCACACGGTGCCAGTGGGCGATGTCAAGGCTTTGGCAGAGCAGATGAAAGCCGTTATGTCAGTGAGAAATGTCGATGGGCGACAGCTTTCAGAAGCCATTGACAAAGATTTCTCGCCGCAGGTAATAGGAGAGAAGTTAGAGAATCTTTTCCTTGAGATAAAGAATCGCCGCGCGGAAAGTTAGCGGAGTTTCTTTTTTAGATAAATGAAAGGCGCGCGGAAGGCAAGCGCCATCCTCCATAAAGCATTGTTGCTCATTACGAAATCGACAATCCTCGATTTAAGAGGCAACTTCATTTCCCATTCCTTTACGCACTCTCTCACCTTGTCGCGCATCTCAACAGAATGCGCTCTGAATGCGTGCATCGACATGGCGAAGAGTCGTTTGCCGAAGAAAGCATCTGTGGCGTAAGTGTTGTGGAAATACTTGTTCGTGAGGTATCTGCTCAGCGATGTTGTCTTTCGTACGAAGTCGAATTGCCTTGCAAAGTCGTCGTTGCCCGAAATCGAATTATTGTTAATGCTATACGAGAGGGTTACGTCGTCGATATAAGCTATTTCCCCCTCTTGTGCACACATAAAGCAAACCTGCAAGTCTTCACACCCAAAGTCTTTATTTCTAAATAGATATGTGTCGTTCTTGTATGCTTTAATAACAATATCTTTCCTATACATAGCGGTGCACATATGTATTACGGGCGAGTGTGTCTGTGTGATGATTGCTTCGAGCATCTCTTTTCCGTCGGTCAGCGGTTTTGTAAATCGCTTTACAGGCGATGGACTGTTCTTCGAGGATGCCTCGTCGAAGTATTGCCAGTTGGTGTGTACGAGGGCGACATCGGGGTTTTCTTCGAGAATTCGAAGCTCTTTCTCAAGCTTCTGATCATCTGTCCAGAAGTCGTCACCGGCAATCTCGGAGACGAATTCCCCACGTGTCTCGAGCAGACAATCGTAGTAGTTGTCAATGAGTCCCTTGTTTTTCTCGTTGTTGAATAGTCGTATCGTCTGGGGGTAACGCTCGGCATATTCACGGCAGACGCTCTCTGTGCCGTCGGTTGAAGCATCGTTGCCGATGATAATCTCGAAGGGCATGTGGCACTTCTGACGGAGGATGCTCTCGAGTGTGCGCCCGATGGTGCTTTGCTGATTGTATGTGCAGACGATAACTGAAATCATTTTTTCTTGTTTTTGATGATATGTTTTATCATTCTCCTGCCCGTTGATGTACGAGTGACAAGGGCAAAAATCAGGTATTTTATTGTGTGTGCTCTTAGCTTGAGAGGGTACAAGCCGATTTTCCTTAGACTTTCTGTTTTCGAGTTGAAAACGTCATCAGCGCCGTAGAGAGCGAGGGTGTTGAACGTATAATCCATTGCCAACTGCTCAACCCTCCGCACGAGGGCTTTCCTTTCATCTCCTTCCAAGCCTTGAGAAATGCCATGAAGCTTCGCTATCGATTTGTTGAAGTCGTTCAGGCGCTTCTCTTTCTTGCTGAAATCAGATGTCGTGGTAAGCGACTCCTCGCGCTTTCTGTAGAAATATGCCTTTTCGTTGGTCACGATCATCTTGTTTGCACGCAACATAAGCAGTGGCGTGAACTCCTCGTCTTCGGTAAGTGTGTCTGAGCTAAAGCGAAGGCCATCCACTATGTCGCGACGGAAGACGTATCCCCATACGGGCGACTTGATATTGTGCCGGATCATGTTTCTCGAGCCCGATGTGCGACGTGTCTTTACGCAAGCATCAGTCTTGCTCTCGTTAGTGGTGTAGTCGAATACAATCATGTCGGGCTTCTCCTCTCGCAGAGGGCGCACGATGTGTTTGTAGCTCGATGCGATGAGCATGTCGTCGGCATCAACGAATTGTACATACTCGCCTTGGCATTCATCCAATCCTCTGTTGCGTGCTTCGCCCTGCCCACGATTCTCCTGACGGATATATTTAATCCCTGGGCTGAGAGAGACGATGTCGTCCTCGAGAGATGAGTCGGATCCGTCGTCGATGATGAGTATTTCGCGCTCATATTCGAGCAAGTCGGTTGCAAGTATGCTACCGATGCACCTGACGAGCAGCTCGCGCTTTTCGTTGTGATAGGGAACGATGAAACTGACTAAAAAACTTTTCGACATTGGCTTTGTGAATGAAAGTCGCTCTTGCAAAGTTAAGCATAAAAGATTTTCCACCAAAGTTTTTTTGCGTTTTTCATTTCTTTAACCCTAAGTTAATTTTGACTTCAGCTTTTATATAATATTTTTTTTGAAACTGCGTTATAAGAATATGGTATCAAAGAAAACCGACTCAAGTTACTCTCACATACTGAAGTATACCGGTCTTTTCGGCAGTGTTCAGGCGATAGGCATTCTTGTGAACATTGTCCGCACGAAGATTGTGGCTGTGCTTCTCGGCCCCGTTGGTGTGGGAATGGTGTCGCTTTTCAACTCTACCATCAAGTTTGTGGGCGACATCACCAATCTCGGCATTGCCATGAGTGCGGTGAAAGATGTGTCGAAAGCTTACGAAGAGGGTGACCAAGCCACTCTTGAGCGTGCGGCTACACAAGTGCGCTCCTGGTGCTTCGTAGGAGCTGTCATCGGAATGATAGCTTGTGCGTTGTTCAGTCCTCTGCTCAACAGCATTACCTTCGATTGGGGTAACCACACCCTCCACTTCGTTCTTCTCTCGCCTGTGGTTGCACTCACCGCACTCTTGGGAGGTGAGCTTGCCATACTTAAAGGCACGCGGCAGCTGATGGACTTGGCGAAGATTTCAATCTACGGAGTGTTGTTTTCGTTGATCATAAGCGTGCCCATCTACATGCAATACAACATCAGTGGTATCGTGCCCGTGCTCTTCCTTATTGCATTGTCGCAATTTCTGATTGCCTTTCACTATTCATCTCGCATATTGCCGTATCGCTTGCAACTCAGGAGCCGTCAGTTGTCGGCTGGTTCGGCGATGGTTAAGCTGGGAATGTCGTTTGTGCTCGCCACTGTGATGGCAAGTGGAGCCGACTTTATCATACGCGCTTTCATCAACTACTCGTCGCAGGTTGACCTAGGGCTTTATAATGCAGGGTATGTCATCTCGGTGATTTACGCCAGCACCGTGTTCTCTGCGATGGAATCCGACTACTATCCGCGTCTGTCGTCGGCACCCACACGCGGTGCATTGCTCAGCGCTCTCGTCAATCGCCAGATTGAAGTGTCGGTACTTATCGTATCGCCGATGCTCGTATTCCTCATCTTCGGAATGCCCATTATATTGCCGCTGTTGTTCTCGTCGGAGTTCAATGCCGTTATCGGTATGTCGCAGATAGCCGCCCTGGGCATGATTTTCCGCGGGGTTTACCTGCCGATTGAGTACATTCCGTTAAGTCGTGGCGACTCGATGAAATATTTCTTTCAGGAGTTTATCGCGGCACTTATGCTTGTCGGGGGAGTCGTCGGGGGATATTCTCTTCATGGTCTTCTTGGCGCTGGCATAGGCATTGCCATTTCATCGTTTGTAGAGTGCGTCTTCGTGATGTTCTTCTCAAACTATTTCTACGGCTACCGACCTTCGAATGCCGTGATGCGCTATCTGCTCATCCATCTGCTTATTATTGCCGCTGCTTATTATGTTGCCCTCAACGAACCAACGGGGCTCTATTGGGTGGCAGGTACGTCGCTCTTCTTGCTGAGCCTTGTGTTGTCGCTTTCAACGCTGAAGGAGAAGTATTCGCGTAGCGACTCAAGCAAGAAGTAATATTCCACCTTTGTAACCCACTGATTTTCTTTATCTTATTAAAGGGCCTCTTAACCCGCACTTAAGAGCCTTTTATCCTTTGCTTAAGAGCCTCTATCCTGCGCCTAAGAGCCTCTTTAATGAAAGCAGGCGATATTTCCACTTTTTTTTCATGTCTTTCCTGACTTCATTTCTTGTTTTTATTGTCTTCAGTTCTCCGCTTTTCTGTTCCAAACTCCACAATCTGCGTTTTATTTAAGAAAAAAGATTGTAAAAAAGCTAAGTGAGTTTGCATGTTTCATACTTTTGTATTACCTTTGCAAGAAAGAAGATAAAAGAGTAGAAAATCATCGCTCAATATGTCGTTGATAATCCTTTTCATATTGCTTGTGAGCTACGTGCTTATAGCCACGGAGAGCTTCACAAAGATAAACAAGTCGGCCGTGGCAATCTTTGCCGGCACCGTTTGTTGGGTGCTATATATCAGCTACGGCAGCGACTATGTATCGTCCTTCCACGGGGCAGAGTATTCTGGCTTTCTCGGAGGGCAGGCACCATCGAGCTCGCTTGTGAAGCAGTTTATTGCTCAAGAGATTTTTATAAAATATGTAGGCAGGGCGTGCGAGATAGCCGTCTTCCTGCTTGCAACGATGACGATAGTTGAGATACTCAACAATAACGGTTGTTTCGACTTCGTCACCCAACTGCTTCAAACGCGCAAGAGCCGACGACTGTTGTGGATAGTTTCTTCGGTTACTTTCCTCATCTCAGCCAATCTCGACAACCTCACCACCAGTGTGATGATGCTTACAATGATACATGGCGTGATTCCCAATCGCAAGCAGCGTATGATATTCGGCGCAGCTGTCATACTGTCGGCCAACTATGGCGGTGCCGTCACGGTGATAGGCGAGCCGATAGGACTGGTGCTTTGGAATATGGAGTACGTCACTGCTACTGGTTATTCGATGACGCTTCTGCTTCCGTGTATCGTCGCATGGGTTATCACCATTTGGCTCGTCGGTAGAATGTTGCCCGAGCGCATCGACCACGAGAGGATAATAATGCCTTATCGCGGCGACGACACCCGTCTGAAACCTTGGCAGAGGCTGACGATGCTCTTTGTGGGATTTGGAGGACTGTGGTTTATACCTTCGTTCCATAACATTACCAAGCTCAGCCCGTTCCTCGGCGCATTATGTGTACTGTCAGTGCTTTGGATCGTCGACGAACTGATGAACCACCGTTTGAAGTCGTCGGATTACATGATGATGCGCCGCACACCCACGGCATTGCAATACGGTACCATTCAGATGATACTCTATGTGATGGGTGTCATGCTCGTCATCGGTGTCGTCAACGAAACGGGTGTGGTGGCTTGGATAGCTGAGAAGATGGAATATACCACCGTGAGCAACATCTGCGTGGTAAGCGGATTCACGGCATTGATGAGCACCGTGCTCGACAATTTCGTTACGGCAATGAGCGTTTTCTCGTTCAGCGATGTCTTCTCGCCCGATGGAATGGTGAAGCTTGGCGACGGTATCACTGCCGCTTCAGCTGTCGATGCCGACTTCTGGAAGATTGTGGTGTACGCCTCAGTGGTGGGTGGAAACATCCTTTGCATAGGTTCGATGAGCGGAATAGCACTTATGAAATCGGAGCGCATACACGTGGGGTGGTACCTGAAGAATATCGGATGGAAAGCACTCCTCGGTGGACTCCTTGGCGGTACACTGCTGATGTTCGTGTGAAAAGCAATATGCTGACAACTCAGAAATAGATTATTTCAATTAAAAATAGATGGCAAAGATTAAGACAATAGGAATCCTCACATCAGGCGGTGATGCCCCTGGTATGAATGCAGCTATACGTGCCGTGACGCGTTCGGGCATTTGCAACGGATTCAACATGAAAGGCATCTATCGTGGATATGATGGTTTGATAAACGGCGAAATAGATACATTCACTACTGAAAACGTAAGTGGCATCATCATGTCGGGCGGAACAATATTGAAGACCGCACGCTCGCGTGAGTTCCAGACAGATGAGGGCATGAAAAAGGCATACGAGAATATGCGCAAGCACGAAATCGATGCTCTGGTGGTAATCGGTGGTAATGGCTCGCTGACAGGTGCCATGCGCTTCGCCCAAGAGTATGATGTGTGTTGTGTAGGATTGCCCGGTACCATCGACAACGACTTGTATGGCACCGATTCGACAATAGGATACGACACCACACTGAACACTATCATGGAGTGTGTCGACCGTATTCGTGACACTGCTCAAAGCCACGAGCGCATTTTCTTTGTCGAAGTGATGGGGCGCGATGCCGGGTTCCTTGCTCAGAACAGCGCTATAGCATGCGGTGCCGAGGCAGCTATCATTCCCGAAGATTCTACTAATGTCGACCAGTTGGCACGATTCATGGAGCGTGGTATACGCAAATCGAAGAAGAGTTGCATAGTAATAGTCTCAGAAAGTCCAAAGTGTGGTGCTATGTACTATGCTGAGCGTGTGAGGAAAGAGTTTCCCCAGTTTGATGTGAGAGTGTCTATACTCGGACATCTTCAGCGTGGCGGACGTCCAACGGCGCACGATAGAATATTGGCTTCGCGCACTGGTGTAGCAGCAATAGAGGCAATCATGCAGGGGCAGAGAAACATAATGGTGGGTGTGAGACACAACGAAATAGTGTATGTGCCATTGAGTGAGGCAATTAGGAGCGATAAGCCATTCGATCGTAAACTTATAAAAGTGCTCGACGAACTGAGTATATAAAAAAGCTTTGCGATTTTAATTAAACTAAAGTTTGCCTCTTCCAATTTAATTAGTTATCTTTGCAAACCTAAACAGAAAAGGAATAATACTTAAATATTTTATATTATGTCAGAAATTAACGGACGTATTTCACAGATTATAGGTCCAGTGATCGATGTCTATTTCGAGTCGGAAGGTAAAGACTCTGAAAAGGTTCTTCCTAAGATCTATGAAGCTTTAAAGATTAAACGCCCCGACGGAAGCGATCTGATTGTAGAAGTTCAGCAGCACATTGGTGAAGACACAGTGAGATGTGTGGCAATGGACAACACCGACGGATTGCAACGTGGGCTCGAAGCAGTGCGTGTCGGTTCGCCGATACTCATGCCAACAGGTGAGCAGATTAAAGGAAGAATGCTGAATGTGATTGGGCAGCCAATCGACGGTATGAGCCAACTCGACATGAGTGGAGCATATCCTATTCATCGCGAAGCACCAAAGTTCGACGAGCTTTCCACTTCGAAAGAGATGCTTGCTACTGGTATTAAAGTGATCGACTTGCTCGAGCCATACCTGAAAGGTGGTAAGATTGGACTCTTCGGAGGTGCCGGCGTGGGAAAGACAGTGCTCATTATGGAGTTGATAAATAACATCGCAAAGGGACATAATGGATATTCTGTCTTTGCCGGAGTAGGTGAGCGCACACGTGAAGGTAACGACCTGATTCGCGAAATGATTGAGTCGGGTGTTGTCAGATATGGTGAAAAGTTCAAAGAGGCAATGGAAGAAGGCAAGTGGGACCTTTCGCTTGTCGACCCTGAGGAGTTGAAGAAGAGTCAGGCAACACTTGTTTATGGCCAGATGAATGAGCCGCCAGGCGCACGTGCTTCAGTGGCATTGTCGGGATTGACAGTTGCAGAGGAATTCCGTGACAATGGAGGTAAAGACGGCCAGCCAGCTGATATCCTTTTCTTCATCGACAACATTTTCCGTTTCACTCAGGCTGGTTCTGAGGTATCTGCACTGCTCGGACGCATGCCGTCTGCAGTGGGATATCAGCCTACACTTGCAAGTGAGATGGGTACTATGCAGGAGAGAATCACCTCTACGAAGAAAGGTTCTATCACCTCAGTGCAGGCGGTGTATGTCCCTGCCGACGACTTGACAGACCCGGCTCCAGCTACAACGTTCACCCATCTTGATGCTACGACAGAGCTTTCAAGAAAGATTGCCGAGCTCGGAATATATCCAGCTGTTGATCCTCTGGGAAGTACATCACGCATCCTCGATCCGCTGATTGTGGGTAAGGAACACTACGATTGCGCTCAGAGAGTGAAGCAGATACTTCAGAAGTATAACGAGCTTCAGGATATCATTGCAATTCTAGGTATGGATGAGTTGTCAGATGAAGACAAGCTGACCGTGAATCGTGCTCGTAGAGTGCAGCGCTTTTTGTCGCAACCGTTTACAGTTGCCGAGCAGTTTACCGGTGTGAAGGGTGTGATGGTTAGCATCGAAGACACTATAAAGGGCTTCAATATGATTCTCGACGGTGAAGTTGACGACCTTCCAGAGCAGGCATTCTTGAATGTCGGTACGATTGACGATGCAATAGAGAAGGGTAAGAAACTCTTGGAGGCTGCTAAAGGTTAATATATAATAGCTATGGCACTGAATCTGAAAATAGTATCCCCAGAGAAAATCGAGTACGAAGGAAATGCCGAAATCGTCTCTGTCCCAGGTACGTTGGGCGCATTTGAAATATTGAAAGACCATGCTCCCATTATCTCCTCGCTCGAAAAGGGCGTAGTAGAATATACATGCGACGATGGAAAGCATCAACTGCCGATTCTTGGCGGATTTGTAGAAGTAGTAAAGAATAAGGTAACAATTTGCATTGAAGTAGATTAGACAATAATGACAGCAATAGAATATGTGCTTACAATCCTTTTCTATGTCGTAATCGGATACATTACAATCGCCGGATTGAATGTCGTAAAGCGACACAAGAAAGATTACCAAGTGCATTACTATTTAATAATGTCAGTCGTTCGTTTCACTTTGGTTGCATTAATAGCATTCGCTCATACGCTTCTGACCGAAGACCGACATCATGCAATTACGTTTGCATTGATATTCTTGGTGGAGTATTTGATTATGATGGCCATAATGCTTACAATAATATATAAACACAAATGAGATATTCAAGAAATATTCTTAGCTTGTTAACTATGCTTCTTTTCCTTCTGCCTACAGTGGCGAGAGGAGAAGAAAGCATAAATACAAGCGAGATAGTAATTGAGCATATCAAGGACTCACACATTTGGCATGTCACTGATATCGGTGACAAGTCGATTACCATCCCGTTGCCTATCATTGTGAAGAGTACTACAGGATGGCATGTGTTCAGCAGCAACCGTTTCTCACATCATGCCGATGCAGAAGGATTGAAGGCAGGTCCATACAATCTCTATATTGCCACAACTGGAGAGAATGCAGGTAAGATTATAGAGAAAGTGGGCAATGAGATAAAGAAACCGTTTGATATATCAATTACGAAGACGGTTGCTACCATGTGGATAGATGTGTTAATACTGCTTGCATGCATATTGTTTAGCGCACGTTGGTATAAACATCGTAAGGCAGAAGATGAGGCACCAAAAGGATTTGTCGGTTTTATTGAGATGCTTGTATCTTATGTGATCGACAACATAATAAAGCCTGGAGTGGGCGAGGGATATGAGAAATATGTGCCTTATCTGCTCACATGCTTCTTCTTTATCTTCACTTGTAATATCATGGGACTCATGCCATTCCCTCCTGGAAGTGGAAATGTAACGGGAAATATTGCAATAACATTCTTCCTCGCATTATGTACATTCATTGTTACACAGTTTAGTGGTACAAAGCATTATTGGAAAGATATTTTCTGGGGAGAAGTTCCAGTATGGCTAAAGGCTCCCATCCCTTTGATTCCTTTAATTGAGTTCATAGGAATATTCACAAAGCCGTTTGCTCTCATGATTCGACTTTTTGCCAATATGATGGCTGGTCATGCCATTGCTGTGGCGTTGACATGTATAATATTCCTGATGGCAGGTAAAGCTATGCATATTTTCGCAGGAATGACTGCATTAAGCATATTCATGAGCATATTCATGATGTTGCTTGAGGTCTTGGTATGTTTTATTCAGGCGATGGTATTTACCATGTTGAGTTCAATTTTCATAGGTTTGGCTCGTATGCAACCCGAAGGAGAAGAAAAATAAGTAATAAAACAATATTATAAAAATAAATTAAAAACAAAAGATTATGATTTCAATGTTATTAGCTGCAGAAGCTGCAGCAGGTCTCGCAAAGTTTGGCGCTGCTATCGGCGCAGGTATTGGTGCAATTGCTGCAGGTATTGGTATTGGCAAGATTGGTGGTGCCGCAATGGACGCAATGGCTCGCCAGCCAGAAGTGATGAACAAGCTTTTTATCAATATGATTGTTGCTGCCGCACTTATTGAAGGTGCTGCTCTGTTCGCAATTGTGGTCGCATTCATGTGCATGGGCTAAAAAAGTCAATTTATGGATTTATTGATTCCTAGCACTGGCTTGCTTTTCTGGATGTCGCTGACCTTTTTGGTTGTGCTCGGCATCCTGTGGAAATGGGGCTTCCCGGCTATCGTTAATATGATTAACGAGCGTAAGGCTTTTATTGATGAGAGTCTTCGTAAAGCCCATGAAGCAAATGAAAAGCTCGCTGGCATTCAAGAAGAAAGTGAATCCATTCTGCAACAGGCACGTGAGAAGCAGGCGCAGATACTTAAAGATGCTGCTGCTACACGTGAATCG
>CACZRN010000064.1 GCA_902783625.1 uncultured Prevotellaceae bacterium | reverse complement strand
TTAATGCGGGTAAAGGGCCTCTTTATTAGAAATTTTGCTAGCAAAATTTCGAGTGAAAGAAAATCCCTGCCTTACGTCCGCCCCTTTCAAGGGGCTCCAAATGCTAGCAAAATTTTCTGCAGGCGATGCAAGAGGGTTTAATTCTCATATTTTATAGCAGTTGGATGTGGGGTGTTTACGACATATAAAATATAAATAAAGAAAAAACAATCGCCTTATTTGGTGTTTCCATCAATAAGAACTAACTTTGCAAGGAGGTTCACTCTGACGTGAGTGGCACGCGAACGACTTTAATAACTAAATAAAAATATCGACCTAATGAAAATCCGATTTCTTATCGTTGCCCTTTTGGCAACAGTGTCGGCAAAGGCTCAAGTGAAGCTTTTGCCAATCTTCACCGACAACATGGTGCTTCAGCAACAGGCTCAGGCTCCCATCTGGGGCGAGGCTAAGGCAGGCAAGACAGTGGTTGTCACCACCTCGTGGGACAAGGTGTCGTATCAATCCACCGCCGACAAGCAGGGGCGCTGGAGCGTGAAAGTGGCTACTCCGAAGGCGGGAGGCCCCTACTCTATCACCATCAGCGACGGCAAGACGGTGGTGCTGAAGAACGTGATGATTGGCGAGGTGTGGATATGCACCGGCCAGTCGAACATGGAGATGCCGCTCAGAGGCGGCAAGGGATGGCAGGTGAAAAACCACGACGAGGAGGTGGCCGCTGCCGGACAGCATCCTAACATGCGACTGATAAAAATCGATCGCAACACCAACACCGCTCCCCTCTCATCGGTGACAGCCGAACGCGGAGGATGGCAGGTGTGCTCGCCAGAGAGCGCTGAGAAGTTCTCGGCAACAGGATATTTCTTCGGACGCGAACTGGAGAAATACCAGAACGTGCCCATCGGCTTGATAATGGATTGCTGGGGAGGCACTGTGGCCGAAGCATGGACAAGCGGAGAAGCACTCTCGAAGATGCCATACTTCACTGGTCAGGTGGAGCGACTGAAGCAACTACCCGAATCAGCAGAGGAAAGACAGAAGCTCTACACACAAGAGGTGGACGAGTGGAACAAATTATCGATGGCCAAAGAGGCTGAGAGATTCAGCGGAGCAGAGACATGGTCGCAGCCGAATGCCGACCTCACGGGATGGATTGACGTGCAACAGCCAGGCGGACTGGGACAGCCTGAGTTCAACTCATTCGACGGCATACTGTGGATTCGTCGCACATTCAACATACCCGACTCGTGGGTAGGAAAAGATCTTACCATCCGCTTGGGCAACGTTGACGACATAGATCAGACATTCTTCAACGGCGAACAGATAGGTGCGATGGTGGGATATGCCATGAATCGCGTGTACACCATCCCTGGCCGTCTGGTGAAGAAAGGCGAGGCAACCATCTCGCTGAGAGTGCTCGACACAGGTGGCGGTGCCGGCATCATAGGACTGGACAACAAGATTTCGATTGCCTGTGGCAACGACGAGCAATCGCTTGCCGGCACGTGGAAAGCACGCTGCTCGCTGTCAAACTACGAGATGCCGCAGCTGCCACAGAACACCATCGGCAACCCCAACGTGCCCACCGTGCTCTACAACGCCATGCTCGCACCAATAATCCCCTACACAGTGAAGGGTGCTATATGGTATCAAGGCGAGGCAAATGCCGACAGAGCTTATCAATATCGCGATCTGCTGCCGGTCATGATACGCGACTGGCGCCACCAGTGGGGCTACGATTTCCCATTCTACATAGTGCAATTGGCCAACTTCATGGAACCGCAAAAGGGACCGGAGGAATCTACATGGGCTGAACTTCGCGAGGCTCAGGAGATTACAGTGAAGCGGACAGCAGACTCAGACCTTGCTTGTATCATCGACATCGGTGAGGCTTACGACATCCACCCGCAAAACAAGCAGGAAGTGGGACGCCGACTGGCACTGCTCGCACGCCATCACACCTACGGCGAGCAGATAGAGTATTCGGGTCCGAGATATAAGGACTACAGCATCGAGGGCAACAGGATGATAATCAGTTTCGACCACGCAGCGAGCGGACTGAAGGCTGAAGGCAGCCGCGATGTGAAGGGATTCGTCATCGCAGGAGTAGATCATAAGTTCCATCCCGCAAAGGCACGCATACGCAGAGACAACACCATCGAGGTGTGGGCCGATGAGGTGGAATTCCCAATTGCAGTGCGCTACGCATGGGCCAACAACCCCAACTGCAATGTATATAATAACGAAGGACTGCCGATGTATCCGTTCCGTACCGACGACTGGCAGGGACTTACCTACAAAGCACAATAACAACCCTCGGCGGCAGACTGACAACAGCCTGCCGCCATACTTATTTACCTATACCATAATGAGAAAACTCTTTATCCTTATGCTTCTCGCGGTGGCAACGACCGCAAGTGCCACTGTGAAATTACAGCCGCTGTTCACCAGCAACATGGTGCTCCAGCAGCAGACGGGAGCCCCCATCTGGGGCGAGGCAACGCCTGGGAAGAACGTCATAGTGACCACGTCGTGGGACAATGTGACCTATCAAGCCACTGCCGACAGCAACGGCAAATGGCTGGTGAAAGTATACACTCCGAAGGCCGGGGGACCATATAAAATAACCATCAGCGACGGCAAGATGGTTGTACTCGATAACGTGATGATTGGCGAGGTGTGGATATGCTCCGGACAGTCGAACATGGAGATGATGATGAACGACATAAAGAATGCGAAAGAAGAGATTGCCAATGCCACTAACCATCCCAACATGCGACTACTGAAGGTGCTCCGCGCTACAAGTCGCGAGCCGATGACCACCTTCGAAGCTGCCGGCAACGGGTGGCAGGTGAGCTCGCCGGAGTGGGCAAAGGAGTTCTCGGCAGTGGCTTACTTCTTCGGACGCGAGCTTGAGAAATACCGCGACGTGCCCGTGGGACTAATCGAAACCTGCTGGGGAGGTACCGATGCCAAGGCATGGACAAGCCACGACTTCATCGAGCAGATGCCAGATTTCTATCACGAAGCAAACAACCTCGACTCTGTCTTCCATGCCTATAAAGACCTCGACGACGTGTATTGGAACGACTGGCAGCGATGGTTTGAGCGTGTGGAACCCATGGAGACAAAGCAGCAGAGCTCGATGAACGGCAATATTCTCACCTGGACAGCTCCAGAATACGACGACACTGCGTGGTTCGACGTGTCATTGCCCGGGTTATCTGAGGAACCGCAACTCGTGAACTACGACGGCATCTACTGGCTGAGAAAACAATTCGACATACCCACGCGATGGAGGGGAAAGGCTCTGAAAATAAATCTGGGCATGGTTGACGACCACGACCAGACATTCTTCAATGGTAAGAAAATCGGGCACAGTGTTGGAGTGAGGACCATTCGCTCGTATGATGTGCCGGCCAGCGAAGTTAAGAGCGGCAAGGCAACCATCGCCCTGCGCATACTCGACGGTGGTGGTGCCACGGGCGTCTATGGGTTTAAAGGTCACCTGAGCGTCTCATGCGGGAAAGACACCTTGTTGCTCGACGGCACTTGGAAGGGTTGCACCTCGGCCACAATCGACCAGTTGCCGAAGACTCCAAGCGGACAAATCAGCTACGTGAACATCTCCACACTGCTCTATAACGCCATGCTGGCACCACTGATTCCCTACGCCATGCGCGGTGCCATATGGTACCAAGGCGAAGAAAATGCTCCCCGGGCATACCAATATCGCGACCTTCTCCCAATCATGATACGCGACTGGCGCGACAAATGGAAAACAGATTTCCCGTTCTATATAGTACAACTCGCGAACTACATGCCTCGACTTGACGAGCCAAACGAATCGGATTGGGCTGAACTGCGCGAGGCTCAAGCCATGACGACACGCTTGGAAAACACGGCCATGTCGTGCACAATCGATATTGGCGAGGCCGACGACATCCACCCGAAGAACAAGCAAGAGGTGGGCCGACGACTCGGATTGCTGGCAAGGGCACTCACCTACGGCGAGAAGATAGAGTACTCGGGCCCGATATACGAAGGCTATAGGATTGAAGGCAACAGGATACGCCTTCACTTCAGCCACACCACAGGAGGACTGAAGCCAAGCAGTGGCCGCCAGTTGAAGGGCTTTGCGATTGCTGGAGCCGACCATAAATTCCATTGGGCATACGCATATGTCGACGGCAACGACATCGTGGTGACGGATCAGAAAGTTCCTGTGCCCGTGGCAGTGCGCTACGGATGGGCTAACAACCCCGATTGCAATGTGGTCAACGGTGAAGGGTTGCCGATGTTCCCATTCCGCACAGACGACTGGCAGGGAATTACCTACGGAAAGAAATAAGCATAGGCAGACACAATTCGCAATTGCAATCACACAGTCGGCACGCACCGCAAAGAGTAGCGTGCCGATTTTCTTTTATAGCATATCAGTCCACTGATTAAGATATATGAAAATCACCGTTGTAAGCTACTGAATATCAAACCGTTATTAAAGAGCCTCTTTAATCGCATTAAAGAGCCCATATAACGCCAATAAAGAGCCCGTTATATCGCACATAAAAGCCTCTTTATTGACTGCAACAAAACCAAGTAATAAAAACAACAAGCCCAAACCAGTCAGACAACCGATTTGGGCTTGTGAGATTATAGAGATGAGAATCGCTTTTTCTGCTTATTTCTTCATCTCGTTGATGATGACCTGAATGTCGGCAGTAGATACCTTACCATCGCGGTTGAGGTCGTACTTCATGTCCTGATCTTCCTGGGCTTTCTTCATTTCATTGATGAGCACCTGGATATCGGCAGTCGAGATCTTACCGTCGTGGTTGAGGTCGTAGGTCTTTTCCGGCGACTCAAGCAGGTAAAGCTCATCAATCACATCCTCGCCGAGGATATCGGTACCGAAGATACCTGTTACATTAAACACGAACAGATCGAGATTCTCAGGCAGTGTAATGCCTTCGATGCCGAAGTAGTTGAAGAGTCGAGTGCGTGCATCAGTGCCCACGGCATAAACGTCGTCGGTACCCTCGAGCGGTGTGGCTGTCACGCATACGTAGTCGGCATAGTAGTTCGGAGTGAGCCCATCGATGCTGATTCGGCGCGGTTCTACTTCCTCACCCTCGCTCACGATGAAGTCGGTGGCTGCTGTCCAGCCCTCCACAGGTGTGAATACCGGCATGCGATTGACGTGAGATAGCTGCAGGTATACCTTTCCGCTGAGCAGGTTGGTACGCTCTGCGGTGAGTCCCGGCACGTTGAACACTGCTGCATTGGCATGGTCGCGCACGTAGATATTCTCACCATGCACATAGAGCACGTTTGCTTCGGTGAGGCTCACTGCGACGATGTCGCCATCGTTCAGCTCGAGCGCGCCGCCTATTGCCGGCAGTGCCTCAACGGCTGTGACGATGACGTTGCACTTTGCACTGACACCATTGTCGGATGTCACGGTGATTTGACAAGTGCCACATGCTACTGCGGTGACCTTTCCATTAGCATCTACCGTCGCAACATCCTCGTTGTCAGACTCCCATGTAAGGGTATATTCAGCTGCTGCGGGTGTAGCCTCAACATCGAGTGTCACCGAGTTGCCTACCACAATCTCCTGCTTTTCGGCAATCGTGAGCGATTCAACCTCAGGCGTCCATGCCACTTCCTCGGGACTCTTCAGCAGATAGCACTCGTCGATTACCTCGTTTTTGAGGATATTCGTACCGAAGATACATGTCACATCGAAACGCTTATCGGCAATATCGGATGGCACTTTCAATCCCGTAATCTTAAATGTGCTGAATAGTCGTGCACGTTTTTCACCTGCCACAGCAAACACACCACCATCTCTTATCAACTCAACCGTCTTCACCACAACGTAGTCGGCATAGTCGGCTTCGGTAAGATTTTCCAGTTTCACCTCACGTGGATCAAACTCATTACCCGAATTAATTGTCAGGTTATCGACCGATGTTATTTCTTCTACTGCGATAAACTGAGGCATCTTATTTTTGACACCGAATTCACCATAGATATTGCCGTTGACGACATCCCAACGTTTGAATGTCCCAGCAACATCGCTGAACACAATAGCACCAGTAGCATCCTTGATATATACATCGGTTTCATACACGTATAGCACGTGTGCATCTGTCAGTTTGAGCACTGCCTTCGAACCTTCATCAAGAGCCTTGAACTCTGCGATACTGTTCACCGTGAGTTGATCTTCCACCGTTACCGTACATGTAGCCTTCGGTCCCGACTTTGCTGTGGCGGTGATGGTGCAAGTTCCTGCTTTCACACCTGTCACACGTCCTTCTGCATCGACGGTAGCAATGTTTTTATTGCTCGATGTCCAAGTGATTTCTTCCTCGATATAACTTGGGTCATAGGTCACTGTGAGGTTTCTCGACATACCCACTCCGAGGGTTAATGTCTCGTCTATACTAATCGATTTCAGCACGTATGCATCTTCGATATCGAAGTATACCACGCCACCTGCCTGACGTATATTCTTCAGTCCCCACTGCGTTCCACCGTCGCTCCAAGGCAGGAGATTAGCCGGTGATGTACCGTTGTTAAGTGTCCTTACATTGCCTGAGCCGGGGAATGGGTCGTAACTAGATGCGCCATTTCTCCATCCACCAGCACGCAACATTTCGTAGTAGTTATGACTTGGATTAGCATTTACGGTGTTATAGTCCCAAACCGAGGTACTTGTAGAGTCGACTCTGAACACGAGCATGCCCGTGCCGGGGAGATAATAATTCCACTTTGTACGCTGACGGTTTTCGAGATAGAAACTCTCCTTGTCAACAGAAGTTTTTAATCGGAATCCAGTGTTCGAGTTGTCTATGTTTTCGAGAGTATAGCTACCTTCGCCAGTGATTGTGGTTACATTGGCAAATCCCACAGCAAAGCGCTCAAAGAGAGAATAGCCCACAGGTGTGCGGCCGTCGTTGAAATAGCTGCCTCCAGCCATTACCGACCAGTCGCCCGGGTCGTTGCTCTGTCCGTTCTGCGCATAGTCGGTGTCGTAGAAGTCGGGCAGTCCGAGCACGTGGCTGAACTCGTGGCAGATGGTGCCGATACCATCAATCTTTACCGTGCTTGGACTGTCTGTCCATCCCGCCAACTCCACAGAACTGGCATAGTCGCCAAGATTAACACCGTCTTTCCTGAAATAATAGAATGCACTGCGGTGAGGCCAGAACAAGCGACTGTCGTTGCCACTGTAGTTTGAACCATTACCGGCAAAGATGAAGTAAACAAGATCTACATATCCATCATTATCGCGGTCGTAATTCTTGAAGTTAACCTGATCGTCTACTGCATTCACGGCAGCTCTTACCAAATCCCACGCATTGTCGGTTCCGTTTGCATCATACTGACTGTAGTTGATCTTTACAGGACCATAGACATCGAACTGTGGTTTGAACTTCCCGTCAGAGTTGTCGTTGAAGTAATCACGCACCGAACCGGTGTATGTCTGTTTGCGACCCTGAAGATCGGTATATCCAGTGTAGTTCTCCTGATTAACCATGTCGTTCATCAGCTCAGCATAATCGGTGCGAGAGAACGACTTGTCGTTATACTCCACAAGGATAAGCAGTCCGCGGAAGTTGTTGTAGTCGTATTGCGCTGCCTTGTGCTGTGCAAGAGCCTTGCGCTGTCTCGAGCGGTTGTTGGTCTGCATCTGCTGCATCTGCTCCGTCATGTCGGGAGCCTGATATTTCTCCGTAGAATTAAGGAAAGCCTTCTCTGCCGACGAGCGACTTGCCATGTCGTGAGCCACCATATCGGTAGCCACAAGCTTGCCATCCTCGCGACGGGCATAGCGATAGAAGTTATCAGCACCTTTCACCACCGAATAGCCGTCGTCGGTGGTAGTGAAATGCAGGTACTCATCACCATGAAGCCGAAGTGTAACTGTGGTTCCGTCGGGTTGAGTAATTGTAACCTTTCCCTTGTGGGCAGGAACAGCCTGCACACCGAGCGCCAATAGAAAACTAAAAACAATTGTCGAAATTAGCTTCTTCATTTTTCTGTCTTTTATCTTATTTGTTTTTTATTCTTTTATTTTTTAGGCATCGAAGTGCAAAGGTAAACAAAATGTCAGAAAAAAAATTTCTTTTTATATTTATATGCGCTGATTATTTTGAATTATTAACGTATTGCCATCCTAATTTGTTACTATTTTGACAATTTGAACCTTTACATGTCGCATAAATATCTGTCTTTTGACACTAACCTTAGGTGACGCAGGCAACTGAAAAAACAAAAAGCCCGCAGTGGCGCTGCGGGCTATAGAAATTGTCTTATCGTCAAATACTCTCTGCGGATTTCACCTCACGGCAATTTTCTTTCCTGCCGACACATACAGCCCTGCTGGCAGTTGCTTGGCGTCACCGTCAGTGCCTACGAGGCGGCCGTCGATGGTGAATATACGACTGTCAGCATCACCCTTGGCAGCATTTACATCACTGATACCGCTTGAGGGCAGAAAGTTCTTCAGTGCCGACAATGCCGACGTTGCACGACCGTCGCGATTGTCAAAGAGCGGAGCGTTATACCACTTGTCGGTCACGCGCTGCGTGTTCCAGTCAAGCCCGCACTCATTAGCTTCCATGAACCACCAGAATAGTCCCGTGACGCTGTCGTGACGGTTGAGTGTGCGAATCAGATCTTCGGTAAAATTCAATTGCCCCTCATCGCTGTAAGGATACATACTCGTGTAGTCGTATGTCGAGCCAGGCACTTCCCAAGCATACGGATATCCAGCCTCAACAATCATTATCTTCTTCTCGGGGAAAGCTGCTTCTGTTTGTGTGAGGCATTTCTCGAGTTGCGAAAGAGTGCCGTGGAAGTAGGGGTAATAGCTCAGGCCGATGATGTCGTAGTCGATTCCTGCCGTAGCCATGTCGTTGTAGAACTGCTTGGTATAATCGATGTTCTGCACACGCTCGGTGTGTATCACAATCTTTGCGTCGGGGCACTCCTCGCGACATGCCTTGCCGGCGCTCTTCAACAATGCAAAAAACCGCGCCGCATTTTTCTCATTACCAGCATAATAGCTCTTCATTCTCGATGCCGAAGCACTGCGTGCACCCCATAGCATGCCATAGCTGATCTCGTTTCCCGTCTGAATGAAATCGGGTGTCGCTCCAGCCTCTTTCATCGCCTTGAGCACCTCAGTGGTGTAGTCGTACACCTTTGCCACAAGAGCATCATCGTCGAGCGATGTCCACGCATCGGGGGTGTACTGCTTGGCAGGGTCGGCCCATGAGTCACTGTAGTGGATATCAAGCATCAGAGCCATGCCAGCCGACTTGATTCTCTTTCCTAAAGCGCACACATAATCCAAATCCTGACACACTCCCTCGCCCACCTCGGCAGCAGGGGCCTTCGACGGGTCAACGAAGAGACGAACGCGCATAGCGTTCAACTTTTCGTCGGCAAAGAAACCGAGCACATCGCTGATAGTCTCACCAGTGTGTGTATAGTATTTCGCCCCGTGCTCTTCATATTTGGTGAGCAGCGAGATGTCGCCTCCGACATATTTCTGTGCACTGGCATTGATACCGAAGCATAATGCCATAACGACTGATAAATATTTGATATTCATTGTATTTTGTTTTTTAAGAAAGTGACTGCAAAGATAGTGAAAACCGAAGGTAATACAAAAGAAATTAGTAATTATTTACCTGTCCTTGACAGCTAAAGATAAACGAAAAAGGGGAAACAAAAATATTAAATAAAAAAACAGGGGCGAAAACCCCTGTTTACAATATACCTAGAAAAACTTATTGCAATAACCTAAAAAACACTATTGAAGCTTGAAATTCACAGGTAAATTATACTCGCACACAACGTTTTTACCATCCTTAGTGGCAGGTTTCCACTTCGGCATGTTACGCACGACGCGCAAAGCCTCGGCAGAGAGCTGTGGATCAACGCTTCTGATTATTTGCTCATTCTCGACATCGCCATCGGGAGTCACAATAAACCTGACTAGCACAACACCATCGATGCGACGCTCCTGACACTCCTTAGGGAAACGAAGGTTTTCTTGCAGATAGCTTATAAGCTCTTCCACTCCGCCCGGAAACTCAGGTTGAGTGTCAACATCATAAGCCAACTTGGGCTTCTCGGACTTGCTGTTTAAATCAATGCCATAAACCACTGTCGTTTTACCCGTTACAATCGGAGTCAAAGGTATTCCCTCTTTATTGGAAATAAACACCACACCGCCTTTTCCTGGTTCACCATAAATTCTCACAGCGTCCTCACCATTGAGATACTTTACGTCCCAATTGCTAGAGTCAGGAATGGTCACATTGCCAGTCTCCAAGTCAACAACCGTTGTACTTAAGGGAACATTGATAACCTTAACCACTTTCGTCGTGTCGGCCTTTACATTCTTTACCGGATCGACACCAACAGCATATTGCTGAACAGACGGCTTCTCGACAATATCGTCAGCCTCCTTCTTCACTTCGGCAACATGTGATTCATTAATAACTTCGGGGATAATCTTATCCACTATTTCTTCGCTCTCAACCTCTATGTGGTTAACCATCTGCACCACTTCCTGACGCGCAAAGGCAGAAACCGCAACAGCAGCAAGCGGAAGAAGAACCAACGCACGCAGGCGTTGCCATGGGTTTGATTTTTTCTTACTCATCATTTTGATACGTTTTTTTAATGAATTTTTATTGAAATTATTTGCCAGAGAGAACAATCTTTCTCCCACGGCCTTACGGATAAGCAACATCTGATAATGCTCGACATCCACTCCGTCAGAGAGCACGACTTCGTCGGCCTCATACTCGTGCACGTCCTGCAACTCGCGCTTTAGCAGCCACGCAGCAGGATTGAACCACTGCAAGACGATTAGCAGGTCGCAGAGAAAAATGTCGATAGAGTGACGCCGACGGATGTGAGCTAACTCGTGAGTGATTATCTCGCAACCGTTCTCCTCGTAGTCGCGACGGTTGACGACAATCCATCGGAACCAGCTGAACGGTGGCATGTTGCCTTCGGTGACAACAACCTGAGCACCGTCGCGACGTTCAGCCTTGCGACCGCTCGCAATTATATGCCACAGGCGAAGAAGCGACACTACCTCGGCAATGAGGAATAACACCACACCAATTATATACGCGGCAAAAAGCAACTGTATCCAGGTGATTCCCTTATTCTCCTCTATAACCGTGGCAGAAATGACATAAATAACACTCGTGATGTCGTTGTTGATGTTTATTGTAGGCGACACGTGACTTGTAGTTACATGCACAACAGGAACCAAAAGCGACAACGCAACGCACGCAAGCAAAACAATGCGGTTGAACGTATGAAACGTCTCGCGCGATAGCAGCAACTTGTAGAACAGATAGAACACCGCCAGACAAAGTGCCACCTTTATTGAATATATGAAAAATGCTGCCATGATTCTTATTGATACTTACCACTCATTTCCTGCCTTTTATCTCGTTTATCATCTCTTGCAGTTCTTCGATGCTGATTTTCTCCTCCTTGACAAGCGTGGAAACGACACCAAGATATGACTTGTCAAACAATTTTTCGACCAATCCATTCAAAGACTTAGTCTTGTATCCGTCGCGCGTCACCTTGGCAAAATAGATGTAACAGCGCTGGTTTATCGCTTTGTGAGCCACAAAGCCCTTCTCCTCGAGAATCTTTACAAACGTCGCAATGGTGTTCACATGAGGCTTAGGCTCGGGATAGAGTGCCTGCATCTCGCGCACCTGCATGTCTCCATGCTCCCAAAGCAAGTTCATAATTTCTTCTTCTTTCTTCGTCAACCTATCCATATTAAGTTTTATGCGTGTTAGATTTCCCTTTATAACTTCACGACGCAAATATACGAGAGGAATTAGTTGTTAAACGAATGTTTTTAGTTAAAAGTTCACCAAAAGCCTGTTATTTAACTTTCATTATTAGTTATAATCAGAAAACAAAAAGGGAAACAACGTCTTTTCGCAAAGAGATTGTTTCCCCTTTTAATGGCTTTTAATCTATCCGCACATTCTATCTCACCACCTTCCGTCCGTTTATGATGTAAATACCTCGCACGGATGGGTTGTCCACGCGACGTCCTTTAAGGTCGTACATCGGAGCGTCGGCGGCGTCGCCATCAACGGTGATGTCTTTTATGCCAGTCGTCACAGTGGCCTGATATCCATCTACGTTGTAGTATCCTCCATTGACGAACGGCAGATCAGCTGTCTGTGGCGAGCTGTTGTTGTTGAAGATTATCTTCGCAGGCTGTGTCACTGAAGTATTATTCTGCAATGTTCCATCCCATGTCCACTTCCACAC
>CACZRN010000063.1 GCA_902783625.1 uncultured Prevotellaceae bacterium | reverse complement strand
TTTCCTTGTTAAGGAAACGGCGTAAGCGAAGGATTTTAATTATCCCCGCATTATAGCCGCCCCTTATCAAGGGGCTCTAAATGCCCCTGCGGGGAGAGCAGAGAACTTTGATTTAATTAAGAGGATCAACGAAGTTAATTCGTTAAAAGTCCTCCACGTATTCTCCGTTGGCTTTTATCTTCCTTCCGGGCCACAGGTGTGTGGCATATACGAGGCGATAGCAGTCGTAGAGGTCGGCCATGTGGTCGAGTCGTTTGCGGAAGGCCTCGAAGTCTTTCTTGCCGTCGGTCCACTGTACCTCAGCCAGAGCGGCGGCACGTGGCAGTATCTGATACTCCACCAGATTGGTGCTGCCGATATACTCTGTCCACAGGTTTGCCTGCACACCTATTATGTGCTCCTTTGCCTCCACGCTCAGCGAGTCGGGCACTGGCTCGAGCTCATACACCTTTTCCACAGGCACCCATCCGCCTATGAGCATTGGCTCATGCTTCGGGTCGCTCGTCTGGTAGTAGTCGAAGTAGCAGTGGTTGTTCGGTGCCATTATCACGTCGTGCCCCAGCTGTGCTCCGTGGCTGCCCGGCTTGGGTCCGCGCCAGCTCATGATAGTGGCACTCTGGTTGATGTCGCCTTCGAGAATCTCGTCCCAGCCGATAATCCTGCGACCTTTTGAGTTGACAAACGTCTCCATGCGGTTGGTGAAATACCCCTGCAGCTTGTCGATGGTGAGCCCTTCGCTGTTGGCGCGTGCCTTGCATTTCTCACACTCACGCCATCTGTCGCGTGGTGCCTCGTCGCCGCCGATGTGTATATACTCCGATGGGAATATGTCGATTATCTCGCTCAGCACGTCTTGGCAGAACTGGTATGTCTTCTCGTTACCCAGGCAGAGCACCTCTTGGAAAATACCCCATGTGCGCCCCACGGTGTATGGTCCTCCTGTGCATCCCATGTCGGGATAGCTTGCCAGTGCGGCGAGCATGTGTCCGGGCATGTCGATCTCAGGCACCACGGTGATATATCTCTCGGCTGCGTAGCGCACTATCTCGCGTGCCTCCTCCTGTGTGTAGTAGCCACCATGCTCCACACCATCGAACACTCCCGAGTTGTGTCCCAACACTGTCGTCGGACGCACGGAGCCGATCTCCATCAGACGAGGGTATTTCTTTATCTCTATGCGCCATCCCTGGTCGTCGTTCAGATGCCAGTGGAAGCGGTTCATGTTGTGCAGCGCCAGCAGGTCGATGTATTTCTTCACGAAGCTGATGGGGAAGAAGTGTCGGCAGCAGTCGAGCATCATGCCACGATATCCGAACCGCGGTGCATCGGCAATGGTCACTCCCGGCAGCACTATCTCTGCTGCTCCGCATTCGATGGGCAGTGCCTTGCGCAGTGTCTGTATGCCGTAGAACACGCCCGCGGCGGTCTTGCCTTCGATGCTGACGCCTTTCTCCTTCACGGTGATGCGGTATTCCTCGTCGCCGGCAATCTTCTTCGACAGTGCCAGCGTGATGCTGCCCTTCGTCTTGGCGGTTGTCGTGGCGACACTGATGCCCGCAACCTCTTTGATATATTCAGCCAGGAACTGCGCGTTGCGCTCCATTGCCTTGTCGCCAGCGGGATATGCTATCTGCGTCTGACTGCTGAGGATGAAGCTGTTGCCGGCGATGGGTTCTATCTGCCTTGGTAAGGGCACGACCTGATAGTCGGCTTTCTGCGTGCCGTCGGCAAAGGCAATGCCTGCGGTGAATAGTGCTGCAATTATTGCAACGGCGGTCTTTTTCATGCGGTTAAATGTTTTATGTATATGATATTGCAAAGGTAGTAATAAAAAATGAAGAATGAAGAATGTAGAATGAAGAATTTTTTTTGATGAATGAAGAGTTTTTTTAATAACCCCACTCCTCCGAAAGGAGATAATTATGCATTATGAATTATGCATTATGCATTATGCACTGTGAATCACCTCCGTCAGTTCTTCGATGCTGTCGATTACGTTGTCGGCTCCTGCGTCCTCGAGCTCTTTGCGCGTTGCGTTGCCATAGCTCACTCCGCACGTCCTCACTCCTGCACCGGCGCCCATCATTATGTCCACCGGCATGTCGCCCACCACGATGGCCTCTTCTGCGGCGATGCCCATGGCCGAGAGGACCATCTCCACCGGTTGGGCGTCGGGCTTCGGCCGAGTGACATTGTCTCCCCCGACGGTATAGGCCACATACTCACTGATGCCCAGCTCCTCGAGCAGTTCGTGGAGCGAACGGGAGTTGCGCGATGTGGCTATGGCAATGGCTATCCCTTGGCGGCTGAGCTCGGCGAGAGTCTCGTCGACCCCGTCGAACAGCATCGGGGGTATCAGTCGTTTGTTTTCGTCGAACCGCCGGTGATATATGTCGGCACACCTGTCCAGCTCGCTCTCGGTGAGGGTGGGGCAGAGCGTGAGGAAGCAGTTCTTCAGCGTCAGGCCTATCGTTGCTGCGCACGTCTGTTCGTCGGGGACGCGCTTGCCCAGCTCGCTGAGCGTCTGCTGCTGGGTGCAGACAATCGTGCGGCGCGTGTCGGCAAGGGTGCCGTCGAAGTCGAAGATTGCAAGTCGGATGCTCATATATAATAATAGGTGGGGTAGGGCGGCATTGTTGAATTACCGTGCAAATTTACGAAAAAAAACCGATAAAGAGGCTTTTCTCTTTCGCTTTTCATTGCTTCGATGTTTTTTGGGGTTCAGTACATGGGCTTTGTACTGTCAGTACAAAAGCCATGTACTCCGAGTACAAAGCCCATGTACTGCAGCCGAAAGCCCACCCCTGCCTCTCTGGGTATGGGATACAGCACCACTCCTAACCACTTCCCTAGGGAGGGGAACGCAACCGCGAAGAGAAAGTTTCTACCACAGATTTAGCTGATTAAACAGATTTTTCATTCGTGCACTATACTAAATAATGTAGATTTCACAGATTTTTTACTAATCATATACATATTATGTTGTAGGGACGGGCTTCATGCCCGTCAGCTAATCGCGGCATAAATATAACAAAATGTGTGTTTGCTGATGGGCATAAAGCCCATCCCTACTAATTAATGAAAAGGGTAAAATGTAAAAAAACGATAGTCGGCGATGGTCGGAGGGAAGAAGTAACTAACGCCTGCGGCTAAATGATAAATGATAAATGACAATCATGTTCATCCGCACAAATCGAAGATAAAAGATAAAAGATTTTTGAAGATATTTTTGAAGATTTTTGGAGGTAAAAAAACGATAGTCGGCAGATGGTCGGCGATGGTCGGGGAGAAAAATATAGTGTAGAGTTATCTGCACAATTCAATGAAAAAACGAACACGGATGATACGGATTCCTTGGATGTCCCCCTTGGGGGACTATAGGGGGCTCACAGATAGTCGTCGATGGTCGGAGCACGGTATATGCAAAAAAAAATATGAACTATGAACCAAGAACTATGAACTTTTTTGTATCTTTGCCGAGAATTATATACGTACATATTAATGAAGGAATTTGTAATCTCCGAGGCTCAGACCGAAACCGCCGTGCTCGTGGGACTGATAACCAAAGAGCAGGACGAGGCCAAGACCAAGGAATATCTCGACGAACTTGAGTTTCTTGCCGATACCGCCGGTGCGCAGGTGGTGAAGCGTTTCACACAGCGTGTGGGAGGACCAAGCTCGATAACATACGTGGGCAGCGGCAAACTGGAAGAAATCCGGCAGTACCTGCGTGCAGAGGAAGATGCCGAGCGACCCGTGGGCATGGTGATATTCGACGACGAACTCTCGGCAAAACAGATACGCAACATCGAGGCCGAGCTTAAGGTGAAAATCCTCGACCGTACCTCGCTCATACTCGATATATTCGCCATGCGGGCCCAGACGGCAAACGCCAAGACTCAGGTTGAACTGGCGCAGTATCGATACATGCTTCCCCGCCTGCAACGACTGTGGACACACCTCGAGCGACAAGGCGGCGGCAGCGGCTCGGGAGGAGGAAAGGGAAGCGTGGGACTGCGCGGACCAGGAGAGACACAGCTCGAGATGGACCAGCGCATCATACGCCAGCGCATCACCCTCCTGAAACAGCGACTCGAAGAGATAGACCGCCAAAAGACCACACAGCGCAAGAACCGCGGGCGAATGATAAGGGTGGCACTCGTGGGATATACCAACGTGGGAAAGTCGACAATCATGAACATGCTCTCGAAGAGCGACGTGTTTGCCGAGAACAAGCTCTTCGCCACCCTCGACACCACCGTGCGCAAGGTGGTGATAGAAAACCTGCCGTTCCTGCTGGCCGACACCGTCGGATTCATCCGCAAACTGCCCACCGACCTCGTCGATTCGTTCAAGTCGACCCTCGATGAGACACGCGAGGCCGACCTGCTCGTGCATGTGGTCGACATCTCCCATCCCGACTTCGAGGAGCAGATACGCGTGGTGGAAAAGACACTCGCCGACCTGGGATGTGCCGATAAGCCAAGCATGATTGTCTTCAACAAGATAGACAACTACCGTTGGACTCCGAAAGAGGAAGACGACCTGACCCCGATGACCCGCGAGAATGTATCGCTCGACGAACTGAAACGCACGTGGATGGCACGTATGGGCGACAACTGCCTCTTCATCTCTGCAACAGAGCGGCAGAACATCGACGAGTTCCGCGACGTGCTATATAAGAAAGTACGCCAGCTCCACGTGCAGAAATATCCCTACAACGATTTCTTATATACTGTGTGAAAGGGAGGTCAAGCCTTTAACTCCCTGAACTCCTTTAACTCCCTGAACTCCTTTAAAGAAAAGAAAATATGAATCAATACAGACAACTGACAGACTTTGAAATAGATGTCCTCGAGCGCAATAGCTGCTGGAGCGAAGACTGGGGCGATGTGCTCGTGGCCGAGGACTTCCGGCCGAATTATTTCCATCGGGTGATGTTCTATGGCAAGATTCGCCTGGGGTCGTTCGACAAAAGCGTGGAAATAAGCAGCGGATTTGTGAAGCATTCGGGCATCAACGATGCCACCCTGCGCAACGTGACCATCGGCGACAACTGCCTGATAGAGAAGATATCGGGTTATATAAATAATTACACCATCGGCGACGACTGCCACATTTCGAATGTCTCCACGATGGAGACCACCGAAGGCGCTACCTATGGTGACGGCAATCTGATATCGGTGCTCAATGAGATAGGCGATGGGAACATGGTGTTGTTCAACAACCTTAACTCTCAATTTGCTGCCTATATGGTGAAGAACTTCAGGAATAAAGCCCTGAAAGATGCCATCATGCGTCTCATTCGGGAAGACGTGGAACGCAACCAACCCGAGCGGGGGACGGTGGGCAACGGCGTGAAGATAGTGAACACCAAGGAGATAACCAACACAATTATCGGCGACGGATGCGAGATAAGCGGTGCGGCACGGTTGAGCGACTGCACGATTATGAGTTCAGACGAAGCCAACGTGTTTATCGGTACGGGAGTGATATGTGAGAACTCGATCATAAGCGACGGGTCGAGCATCATCAACAGTGTGAAGATGCAAGACTGCTTCGTCGGCGAGGCATGTCAGATAAGCAATGGTTTCACAGCCTCGGCAAGCGTGTTCTTTGCCAACTCCTATATGTCGAACGGCGAGGCGTGTGCAGCCTTCTGCGGACCGTTCAGTGCCAGCCACCATAAGAGCTCGCTGCTTATCGGAGGACAATTCTCGTTCTACAATGCAGGATCGGCAACCAATTTCTCCAACCATGCCTACAAGATGGGTCCCATGCACTACGGCGAACTGGAAAGAGGCACAAAGACTGCCAGCGGGGCATATATACTGATGCCGGCACATATCGGGGCATTTACCGTATGCTTCGGCAAATTGATGTATCATCCCGACACGCGCAATCTGCCGTTCTCATACCTGATGGCCTATGGCGACGTGATGTACCTCGTGCCAGGACGCAACCTGACCACGGTCGGACTCTACCGCGACATACGCAAATGGCCGAAGCGCGACAGACGGGGACGCTATTGCCGGAAGAGCATCGTCAACTTCGACTGGCTCAGCCCGTTCACCGTGGGAGAGATCCTGCGAGGGAAGAAAATACTCGAAGACCTGCGGGCTGCCAGCGGCGACAACGTGTCGACATACAACTACCATGAGTATGTCATCAAGGCGAGCTCGCTCCGAAAAGGAATAAAATACTACGACATTGCCCTGCGTATATTCATGGGTGCAGTGCTGAAACGCCACAAGCTCGTTCCGCCGTCGACCGAGAAGGGAAAAGGCAACTGGATTGACCTTTCTGGGCTGCTGCTCCCCGAGAGCGAAGAGCAACGACTGACAGAAGACATCATCTGCGGAAACTTAGATACCGTGGAGGAGGTGCTCGAGAGATTCCGCGAGATAAACCAAAACTATCCCGAGTATCGCTGGTCGTGGACATATCAGATGATGCTCGACTACTATGGCCTCGACACCCTCACCGAGGAAGATGCCGAACGGATACGACAGGACTACATCACAGCCCGACGGGCATGGATCGCAGAGATACGCAAGGATGCAGAGAAGGAATTCGAACTCGGCGACGTGGAGGACAATGTGCTCGACGATTTCATCGACCAGCTCGACCGAGAAGTAGATTTTGAGAATCAGAAACTGTACATGTGAACAAATTAACAGATAATCATATTAACAAAATCACATATTAACTATGAAGAAAAACATTTTTCGTGTCAGTGTTACGGCGATGGTTGCCGTTATCATGCTGATTGCATTCAGTGCTTGTACGGGAAAGTATAAGTATGAAACCGTGAAGGGCGATCCTACAAAGACTCGCATCTACACTCTCGACAACGGACTGAAAGTCTATCTCTCTGTAAACAAGGAGGCTCCACGCATTCAGACCTATATCGCTGTGCGCACAGGTTCGAAGAACGACCCTGCTGAGACAACAGGTCTTGCTCACTATCTGGAGCACCTCATGTTTAAAGGCACTAAGCAGTATGGCACCACCGATGCAGAAGCAGAGGCACCATATCTGGAGGAGATAACAAACCTCTATGAGAAGTATCGCACTCTGACCGACCCCGCCGAACGCCGTAAGGCTTACCACGAGATTGATTCCGTCAGTCAGCTCGCTGCCAAGTACAATATCCCTAACGAATACGACAAGCTCATGGCTGCCATCGGTGCAGAAGGCACTAATGCCTATACATCAAACGACGTGACCTGCTACACCGAAGACATACCGTCGAACGAAGTAGACAACTGGGCAAAGATACAAGCCGACAGATTCCAGAATATGGTAATCCGCGGTTTCCACACCGAGCTTGAGGCCGTGTACGAGGAGTACAACATCGGCATTGCTCAAGACTCACGCAAGCTCTGGCAGGCCATCTCGGCAATGCTCTTCCCTGGACATCCCTATGGAACACAGTCGACCATCGGCACACAGGAACACCTGAAGAATCCATCGATTGTCAACATCAAGAACTATTTCGACAAGTGGTATCGCCCCAACAATGTAGCTATCTGCATGGCAGGTGATTTCGATCCCGATGAAGTTATAAAGACTATCGACAAGCATTTCGGCTCTTGGAAGCCAGGAGATGATGTTGCTCAGCCTGAATTCCCGGCAATGAAGCCCATCACCTCGCCACGTGATACTACGGTATATGGTCTCGAGGCTGAGGCTATATGGATGGGATGGCGCTTCGACCGCGGCAACTCATTGCAGGTGGATACACTCAATATCATCAGCGACATGCTCAGCAACGGCACTGCAGGATTGCTCGACCTCGACATCAATCAGCAGATGAAGATGCTCTCGGCATGGGCTGGTACAGAACAGCTGCGCGATTATTCGGCATTAATCATGGGTGGAAGCCCACGCCCCGGACAGACTCTTGAGGAGGCAAAAGCATTGATGCTGAGCGAGATAGAAAAGCTGAAAGCTGGCGACTTCTCCGACGATTTGCTGCCTTCGGTTATCAACAACGCCAAACTGTCGTTCTACAACCGCCTCGAGAGCAATCAGGCACGCGCCAACATGTTCGTAGAGACATATATCAACGAGATGCCCTGGGAACAGGCAGCTGGTCTGCTGAGTCGCATAGAGAATATGAAGAAGGAAGACATCGTGGCTTTCGTTAACCGTCATTTCGCTGACAACTATGTGGTTGTCTATAAGCGTCAGGGTGAGGACAAGACCTTGAAGAAAATCGACAAGCCTGCCATAACAGCTATTCCTACCAATCGCGACACTGTCAGTCAGTTTGTAAAAGACATTCAAGATGCCAAGGTGAAGCCGATAAAGCCACGCTTTGTCAACTACAAGAAAGACCTCACCTTCGGCACAACAGACAACAATCTGCCGTATATATATGTCAAGAATGTCGAGAACGGACGCTTCCAGCTGGCATTCCGCTATGAGTTTGGCAGCGATGCCGACCTCCGCTACAGCTATGCAGGCGACTATCTCGACTATCTCGGCACCGACAGTCTGACTAATGAGCAGATACGTCAGCAGTTCTATAAGCTTGCCTGCAACACGGATATCAATGTCGGTCAGCGCAATGTCACCGTCACCCTCAACGGTCTGAGCGAAAACATGGGCGAGGCTCTCGCACTTCTCGAGCATGTCATGAAATGCGCCAAGCCCGATGCCGAGGCATGGGCACAGTATGTGGCTCTTGAGGAAAAGGCACGCTTCGACAATCGTCTCAACCAGCGTGAGAACTTCTCAGCGCTCGTGCAGTATGGCATCTACGGAGAGTACAACCCACAGCTCAACGACCTGAGCATCGACAGTCTCCGCCGTACCGATCCCGAGACGCTCGTCACGCTGCTCCACAACCTGTCGGAGTATCAGCACTCAGTGCTCTATTACGGTCCGCTGAGCAAGAAGCAGCTGGCTCGTGTCGTGGCAGAGAAGCATGTGGTGCCCACGGTGATGAATCCTGTTCCCGAGGGCAAGCACTATGTGCTGCAGCCCACACCCGCCAACGAGGTGCTCGTGGCACCATACAATGCCAAGAATATCTACATGCGCATGATTCACAACGAGCAGCGCGAGTGGAACCCCGACGAGGCAGCCGTGAAGGCTCTCTTCAACGAATACTACGGCGGCGGCATGAACACAATCGTGTTCCAAGAGCTGCGCGAGGCACGCGGATTGGCCTACAACGCCTTCGCTGCATATGTGGAGCCGATGTATAAAGACCAGTGCGAATATTTCTTCACGCACATCATCACGCAGAACGACAAGATGATGGACTGCGTGCGGCAGTTCAATGCCATCCTCGACACCATCCCCGAGAGCGAGCAGGCGTTCACCATTGCCAAGGAAGCACTCACAAAGCGTCTGGCAAGTCAGCGCTACACCAAGTTCGGGCTCATCAACTCGTGGCTCTATGCACAGTGGCTGGGCATCGACTACGACATCAACGAGCGCGTCTATAAGGCACTGCCAGAGCTGACACTGAAAGACATCGTGAAGTTCGAGCAAGAGAACATCGCCGGCAAGCCCTATCGCTACGTCATCCTCGGCGAGCCCAGCGAAATCGACATGCCTGCGCTGCAGAAGATAGCACCCGTGCGCATACTCTCGACAACCGAAATATTCGGCTATTGATAGCGCCTACGGTGGTGTAACCATCTGATTATCAATGCGCTGGTAGAAGGCCTCTTTAATGCCGTTAAAAAGGCTCTTTAATGGCAATAAATGACTGCTTTAATGGCATTAAAGAGGCTCTTTACCGGAGCGTGGAAGATGAGATTGCGGAAACGGGGTGTCGCCCTGAATAATAAAACAAAAATAAATGCGTTTGTCTGGTGACGGCGCAAGGTTTAAATGTAGTTAAAATTAAATCGACTTGAAGAATACAATTGTCTTGAAATTGCTGTGCCTGCTGTTGGCTGGTATGTCGCTGCAGGTGGGCGTGGCTGGTGAGCGAAAGGCTGCGAGGATAGTGAATTTCGTGAACTTTGTTCGCGATATAGAGCCTCGCGACGCTGAGATAACGCCCGAGGTGCTGTACCAGACAGTGAAAGAAGAGGCTGATGCCATTCATCGCTTCGGCTTCCGAGGCACGTGGCTGTTGCAATATGATGCCCTCATCGACAGCCGTTACCAGCCCATGATGCGCGAGGAGCTCAAGCATGGCTGCGAGGTCGGTGGCTGGTGGGAGATTACCCAGCCGCATGTTGAGGCAGCGGGATTGAAGTGGCGAGGACGTTTTCCTTGGGACTGGCATGCCGATAAAGGTTTCTCGGTGGGTTATACACAGGAGGAGCGCCGCGTGCTCGTAGATGTGTATATGGCTGAGTTCAAGAAGATATTCGGTCAGTTGCCAAAGAGTATCGGCTCGTGGTTCATCGATGCATACACGCTGGAGTATATGCAAAGGGTATATGGCGTTGAGGGTTGCTGCATGTGTCGCGACCAGATAGGCACCGACGGCTACACGCTGTGGGGTGGCTATTGGGCAGGGGCATACTATCCCTCGCGTGTAAACTCGTATATGCCGGCGCAGAGCCGCGAAGGGCAGATCGACTTACCCGTATTCCGCATGCTGGGCAGCGACCCGTTGTATCAGTATAGTGCCGGCATCGGCGGTGCCGTGCAGAGTGTGTGTACCATGGAGCCCACATACGAGAATGCGCAGGTGCCGGAGTGGGTGGCGTGGTATCTGCGATGCATGACCGACGACCCTGCATTGGGATTCACATATCTGCAAGCAGGGCAGGAGAACTCGTTCACATGGGATGCCTTCAAGAAAGGCTACGAGGTGCAGTTGCCGCAGATTGCCGAGCTGGAGCGACAGGGTAAGCTGAGGGTGGAGACACTTATTGAGACAGCGCGCGCCTTCCGCAAGAAATATGCCGTTACCCCTGCCACAGCATGCACTGCCATGCGCGACTATACGGAGAACGATGGCCGCACGGTGTGGTTCAACAGCCGTTATTATCGTGCCAATATCCTTTGGCAAGGCGACAGGATGAATATCCGCGACATGCATCTTTTCGACGAGAAGAAAGAGAGTTACTATTATAAGAATGTGTGCACATCGAATCAGTGTGTGTATATGACACTCCCCATTGTCGATGGCTGTCTGTGGAGCACAAACGAGCTTATGGCAGGACTGCGGCTCTACGGCAAGACAGCCAGTGGCATGATGACTGAGCTGCGTGGCGGCGAGCCTGAGGTAAGGCAGTCGGGGAAAGGGATTGTGGTCACATGGCCGGTGAAAGACAGCCGCGCGGTGTTTACCGTGAAGATGACAGAAGAGTCGTTCAGCGTAAGCTGTTCAGACAAGACACTCGACTGGTGTGCGCAGCTTGATGTGCAGCCAGAGGCACGGTTGCCATTCAACAAGATTACCCCGAGCATGCTTAAGGCAAGCCAGGATGGGTTTGACTATCAGATGGC
This sequence comes from uncultured Prevotellaceae bacterium, assembly GCA_902783625.1. Taxonomy (GTDB): domain Bacteria; phylum Bacteroidota; class Bacteroidia; order Bacteroidales; family Bacteroidaceae; genus Prevotella. Next base: position 11,553 of record CACZRN010000063.1, on the reverse strand, counting down.
ACTCCGCAGAGGGCATTTCGACACATCACTGACGGCTGCAGGCATCGGATTCCGTATAATTCCTGAAAAGAGTAAAATAGAGATTAAAACGAGATAACAACAATTTGACGTTAACTGTAAAATAAAAGAATATCATCATGGCAAACAAACCAGAGTTTAAGTATGCGCCCATGTTCCAACTTGGAAAGGACGACACAGAGTACCGACTCCTTACGAAGGAAGGCGTCAGTGTGAGTGAATTTGAAGGCAATAAGATTCTTAAGGTGAGTCGTGAGGCACTTACCATGCTTGCTCAGCAGGCATTCCACGACTGCGAGTTCATGCTCCGCCGTGCTCATAACGAGCAGGTGGCGGCTATTCTCAACGACCCTGAGGCGTCAGAGAATGACAAATATGTGGCACTGCAGTTCCTTCGCAATGCCGAGACATCGGTGAAGGGTGTGCTGCCTTTCTGTCAGGATACTGGCACAGCAATCATTCATGGCGAGAAAGGGCAGCAGGTGTGGACAGGATTCGATGATGAGGAAGCACTCTCGCTCGGTGTTTACAACACATATACCGAGGATAACCTGCGCTACTCACAGAATGCTCCGCTGAATATGTACGACGAGATAAACACTCGTTGTAACCTTCCGGCACAGATCGACATCGAGGCAACACACGGCATGGAATATCGCTTTGTGATGGTTGCAAAGGGTGGCGGCTCGGCAAACAAGACCTATTTCTATCCAATGACAAAGGCTACCATCCAGAACGAAGGCACACTGCTGCCGTTCCTTGTGGAGAAGATGAAGACATTAGGCACCGCTGCCTGTCCGCCATACCACATCGCTTTCGTCATCGGAGGCACCTCGGCAGAGAAGAATCTGCTAACCGTGAAGTTCGCTTCGATTAAGTATTACGACAATCTGCCCACTACCGGTGATGAGACAGGGCGTGCTTTCCGCGACATTGATCTCGAGCAGAAGCTGCTCCACGAGGCTCATAAGATTGGACTTGGAGCACAGTTTGGCGGCAAACATCTGGCTCACGATATCCGTGTCATCCGTCTGCCACGCCATGGAGCTTCATGCCCCATCGGCATGGGAGTGAGCTGCTCTGCCGACCGTAACATCAAAGCTAAGATAAATGCCGACGGTGTATGGCTCGAGAAGATGGATGATAACCCAGCACAACTGATTCCTGCTGAACTGCAACAGGCAGGCGAGGGTGGGGGTATCGTCATCGATCTCGATCGTGGTATTGATGAAGTACGCAAGGAACTCACCAAGTATCCTGTCAGCACACGTGTGAACCTTAAGGGTACAATCATTGTGGCACGCGACATAGCTCATGCAAAACTCAAGGCTCGTCTCGATGCCGGTGAGGATTTGCCACAGTATTTCAAAGATCATCCCATTCTCTATGCCGGACCAGCAAAGACTCCTGAGGGCTACCCCTGTGGCTCAATGGGCCCGACAACGGCTAACCGCATGGACCCCTATGTGGATGAGTTCCAAGATCATGGTGCCTCGCTTGTGATGATTGCAAAGGGTAATCGCGGCGATGTAGTTACCGAGGCATGCCGCAAGCATGGTGGTTTCTATCTAGGTACCATCGGTGGTGTGGCAGCAGTACTGTCGCAGTCGTCGATAAAATCGATTGAGTGTGTGGAATATCCCGAGCTGGGCATGGAAGCCATCTGGAAGATTCAGGTGGAGGACTTCCCTGCCTTTATCCTCGTCGATGATAAGGGTAACGACTTCTTCAAACAGCTGAAGCCTTGGAAGTGCACTTGCTAAATCCACTCGCAGATGCATAATCGAGTCATTACCATTTTGTTTGGCATGCTGCTGACAGTCTGTCTGCCGGCAGATGCCATGCACATTGGCATCCATTCCCACAACGACTACGATCGCGAGCATCCTTTCTTCGATGCGTATAAGGCACATGCCGCGAGCATCGAAGCCGATGTGTTTCTCGTTGATGGAGAACTCTATGTGGCGCACGACCGCGAGGATATCCGTTCATGGCGCACGCTCCGCAATCTCTATCTCGATCCCATCCGTCAGCTGTTTCGTGCCAATGGCGGTGCAGGCTATGCCGATGGAAGCACATACCAATTGATTGTCGACTTGAAAGACGGTCGCGAATCGCTGCTCGCCTTGCAGCGTATGATTGAAGAGAAGTATGCCGAGTGCTTCGATACGGAGCATAATCCCCGTGCCATAACGCTTACGGTGTCGGGCGACTTGATTCCAGCAGAGCATTTTGCCGACTATCCCGACTTCATCAAGCACGACGGCAGGGTAGGGCGCACCTATACTCAGCAGCAGTTGAAGCATGTGTCGGTGATCAGTCAGGACCTGAGGAAATTCTTCAGCTGGGATGGTGAGCGCGACCTGACGAAAGCCGAAATCGACAGTCTTCGCACTGCCGCACGCGATGTCCACCGCATGGGGAAGAAGATTCGATTCTGGGCAATGCCCGACTCCCCGAAGGCTTGGCAACTGGCAAAACACCTGCGACTCGACTTCATCAACACCGACAACCCTGCCAAGGTGAGGGTATGGCTCAATAAGTAACTAATAAACAATAAAATAAATCGATTATGAAAAAAGTATTTCTTTTCATGGCATTGGCCGCAGCATCGGTCAATTCCTGCGATGACTTGCTGTCTGGTGCCGGTTCCGAGGGTACAACAACAACCGAACAATCTGTTAAAAGCGATACTCTCCGCACCAGTATCATTGAGCGCACGGTGAATGACAGCACCGGACAATACTCCATCACACTTCAGATGCCTACCGACAAGAAAGGCAAGCTCGCTGTGATTATCACAGAGTACATGTCTGAGATGCTCGGCGGTACATACGAAGGCGACTATGCCGACACCACAGCACTGATGAATCATTACATCGATGCCACCCTTGAGGAGTTCCATGGCGAGTATGCCGAGGTGCCGAACTGGGCTGAGGAAGGCATGCAGTTGTCGAACAATATGGCAGCGAAGAAAGAGTTTGAGAGCTCAAAGCTCATCACCTATGTATTCACCAACGAGTCGTTCCACGGCGGTGCACATGGCGGTTACACCGTAATGGGTCAGACATTCCGCAAGAGTGATGGTCGCCGCATCGGTTGGGATGTGCTCAACAAGACCTACAGCGAGGAGTTCCAAGAACTCTTGAAGCACGGACTGAAGGAATACTTCGAGGTGGGCTCCGACGATGAGCTGAAGTCGATGCTCCTCAACGAGTCCGACTACTATTCTATCCCTCTGCCGCAGTGTGGCCCGATGTTTGTCAAGGAAGGCATCTCATTCGTGTACAACCAGTACGAGATCACCCCTTACGCTGCTGGTCTGCCCTCGTTCGTAGTACCCTACGACAAGATTAAGCCGTTCCTAAATGCTACAGGTAAAAAACTTATTACAAAGTAATAAATTAAACGCAACGATTGTTGATAAACAAAAATTTGAAAAATAATGCCCAAAATATTTGTGAGTTTGAAATAAACTCCATATCTTTGTCGCACAAACAGCAAATCATATCGAATTTATGAAGACGTTCTTATCAAACAATTGGTGGTGGCGTTGCTCAAGATCCAGAAAGTCGTGAGTCGCTCAGCCGTGTAGATAAGTAACAAGAAAACATAGAACACACAAAGGCCTGTCGCGCTTGCGGCAGGCCTTTTTAAGTTTAACGAGAAAAAGAGAATAATTAATAAATTAAATAAATAACAATTTTAAACAACAACACAATTATGAAACAGAAGAGATACCTACTTGACGAGAGTGAGTTGCCAAAGCAGTGGTACAACATCCAGGCTGACATGCCTAACAAGCCTCTCCCTCCCATCCATCCGGCTACAAAGCAGCCCCTTGGTGTTGACGACCTTGCCCACATCTTCCCACGGGAGTGCTGTGTGCAGGAGCTCGATCAGGAGCATCCGTTCATCGATATCCCCGAGCCGGTGCTCGAGAAGTACAAGTCTTATCGCTCCACGCCTCTTGTGCGTGCCTATTCGCTTGAAGAAGCCCTCGGCACACCAGCCCACATCTATTTCAAGAACGAGAGTGTTAACCCCCTCGGTTCGCATAAGATCAACTCCGCCCTTCCACAGTGCTACTATGCCAAGGAAGAGGGTACCACCAATGTCACCACCGAGACTGGCGCAGGGCAGTGGGGAGCCGCCCTTGCCTATGCCGCTGCTGTATTCGGACTCGAGGCAGCTGTTTATCAGGTGAAGATCTCCATGCAGCAGAAACCCTACCGCTCGAGCATCATGCGCACCTTCGGAGCAGCCGTTACCGGTTCGCCGTCGATGTCAACACGTGCAGGTAAGGACATAATCACCCGTGACCCGCGCCATCCCGGTTCTCTCGGCACTGCTATCAGCGAGGCTGTAGAGCTCGCCACCACAACACCTAACTGTAAGTACACCCTCGGTTCGGTGCTCAACCACGTGGCTATCCATCAGTCTGTCATCGGTCTCGAGGCAGAGAAGCAGATGCAGAAAGCCGGTGAATACCCTGATATTGTCATAGCCTGCTTCGGTGGCGGCAGCAACTTCGGCGGCATCGCATTCCCATTCATGCGTCATAATATTCTCGACGGCAAGACCACTGAGTTCATCGCTGCCGAGCCAGAGAGCTGTCCCAAACTCACCCGTGGCGAGTTCCGCTACGATTTCGGCGATGAGGCAGGCTATACCCCACTGTTGCCCATGTACACCCTCGGCCACGGTTTCAAACCCGCAAATATCCATGCCGGCGGACTCCGTTACCACGGTGCAGGTATGATTGTCAGTCAGCTGATAAAAGATGGTCTCATGCACGGTGTTGATATTCCACAGCTCGAAACCTTCGAGGCAGGACTCCTCTTCGCGCGTACTGAGGGCATCATCCCCGCTCCAGAGTCGTCGCACGCCATCGCTGCCACCATCCGCGAGGCACTCAAGTGTAAGGAGACAGGCGAGGAAAAAGTGATACTCTTTAACCTGTCGGGCCACGGACTCATCGACATGACAGCCTACGAGCAGTATCTCAACGGCGACCTGATGAACTACAAGATTACCGACGACGACATAAAGAAAAACCTCGAGACCGTCCCCGGGGCATAAGTGTCAGTTGGTTTGAAGTTTAAGTTAATAATTAGTTTTTAGGATATCCCGCCCGCAGGCAATCCCTGCGGGCGGGCTTTGTTTTAATAGTTCCACCGATATAACTGATACGGCTTTGTGTTGTCCTAATAATTTTGCTAGCAAAATTTCGAATAGAGAGGCTCTTTAATGGCATTAAATGGGCTTTTTAATGAAAAATTTGCTAGCAAAATTTACTGAAGGCAGCGGATAGTGCTAAAATAGTGCGTCGATTTGACTTTGCTCTCCACTCAACATGCACTATTATTAACTGTCATTGAAGAAAAGGTTGCGTTTCGGGAAAAATAATAAAGATAATGACCTATTGGATGAATTAAAATAGTGCATTATTAAATTGCTCGATGGGGCTATGATTGAGAAGATTGATATAATTGCGACATCGTGAAGGCAGCCACCTATGCTTCCATTCTGGCGAAAAGGCCACTTGTTAAGTGTCTGCAAAAAGAGCATCATGAAATTCACGTCGCAGATGTGTTGGTGCATCGGTAAGTCAAGTGGAGGAGTTCAATACGGAAAGTTGTATAGCTATGGCAAACTTGCCATCAAAGTTATTGTAGAGAATAGTAAGGGAGAAATCTGCTCCTACGATATACCTTAACCTAATGATTTACAGCAGTTCAATCGCGATTACTTGGAATTGACTTGTTATAGTTTATCCTAGAAATTTGGTAACAATAGCAACTATTCGTAATTTTGCATTGTCAAAATGAATATAATTATGAAATTTTTTATAACGATTACATTGTTATTGTTCTGCTGTAGCATGATGGGACATCATACGGACAAGGAATTTGATATCAAGATCTTAGACAGTGTGACTCTCTTCGACCACGACAAAGGACGTGGTGTACCTTGTCTCTATCTTCATGGTGGGCCAGGAGCAGGAAACACTTGGATGACAGAGATGGGTGGTGAAGAACAGGAAAAGAGGTTTAACAGTTCTTCAAGTCTTAACAAAATCACAGTGGATGCTCAGAATGAGGTGGTTGGCGGATGCATAAAAAAAGGTGGAAAGGAGAGTGGTATCAATGCTACAAGCCGTTTTCCTATGTATAGCGTCATGAAATTCCCACAGGCACTTTACGTTGCAGATTTTCTTACCAAGAATAATATTGAGTTGAACACAGAGGTGATGGTCAATAAAGAAAAACTTATGCAAGACACGTGGTCACCAATGCTGAATTCTTTCGAAGACCAAAGGATTTTCACGTACGCTGAGTTGTTGGCTCTGTCGCTTCAACAGAGCGACAACAACGCCTGCGATATTCTTTTCGAACAATTCGGAGGTGCAAGAAAGGTAGAAAAATACATCCGAGATCTTGGATTCAATGATATTTGTATTCAGAAGACGGAGAAGCAGATGCACACAAATCCAGCTCTAAGTAATGAAAACTGGTGTACACCACAGTCGATGGTAGAACTCCTTGACTGGTTTATTGCGCATCACAATGACAACGAAGCTCTTTGCTTCATTTGGAAACTGATGGCAGAATGTAAGTCTGGTGAAGATCGTTTGCCTGCCGCAATCCCAAATACTGCTAAAGTTGTTCATAAGACTGGTACTGGATATCCATTTCCATCAGGTCAGCTGTCTGGAATCTGTGATGTGGGTATTATCATATTGGATAATGGTCAGCAGCTCCCCATCGCTGTTTTCATTACCAACCCTTCTTCGCAATCAAAGATCTCTGATGTTGCTAAACAATTACTTGAATTATAAACAATGAAAAGATTGCGACATGGAGCTATCCTCCTTTTTATTTTAGCTATAGGCCATCTCGGTTGTCCCTTAGCATTGGATGAGGCATTCGACGCATACGGCATCAAAGACGTGACGTTTAACATGGTATCACTTTATGCTCTGACTTAAAGCGATGAAACAAATACCCAATCTCTTATCTGCATTGCGAATCGCATTGTTCCTGCCACTATTCTTGGTGGATGCAATGACTGTGCCCTTTTGGGTGCTCTACGTGATAGCTGGTACTACGGATATGCTTGATGGTTTTCTGGCAAGACGGTGGGGAGTAGAGAGTAAGTTCGGAGCCGGATTAGATAGTTTGGCAGACTTCGTGTTAGTCTTAGTAGTAGGTTATAAATTGTTTCCTTGGCTGAAACTGCCAGCAACACTGTGGATGATGGTGGGGCTTATCGCATTGGTGAAAATCGTCAACGTCATCAGTTCGTATGTGGTAAAACAAAAGATAGAATTTCTGCACACCAAATCTAACAAATTGACAGGCTTCTTGCTCTTTATCGGCATGATGACTATCGGGCAGTCATACTTCATCCCTGTTGCATGGGTAATTGCATGCTTCGCCCTCTTTGCTGCCTTCCATGAAGGACATTTGATTCGTAGCAAACAGAATATATATTAAATAGTTATATTCTGTTGATTGAATATATTTTTTAAAATATTTATGCTTAAAAGGTTGTATATATATGTCCCTTGCTGCGGTGTCGAACTCACATTCTCCGATTTGGAGGTGGTGGCCCTTTTTATCACTACAGAGACATTGAGTATCGACAGAGAGAACTACCTTTTCTAGAGGTTGAATACTGAATGTCCTGAAACCAGGAGGGGAGGGATGGTGGACATTTTTTTAGTAGGAAATTTGCCAACTGAAAAATCATTGTTATAATAAAAACTTTTTATTTTGTTACTTCCCTTTGGCTAGTGGGTCTCACTTTTGTTCGACAAATTTCACCACTCAACTTGCACTATTATTAACTGTCATTGAAGAAAAGGTTGCGTTTCGGGGAAAAAATATCCCTGCTTTATAGCCGCCCCTTATCAAGGGGCTCAAAATGTTCTCCACTCAACTTGCACTATCTTTACGTCGCTATGCTCCGTGAAGATACTCACGCTCGAAAAAGTCCAAATTAATTTGGCTTTTCCCTCGCTTAATCGTAACTTTAACTGTCGTTGAAGATAGGCTGCGTTTCGGGATAAAAAATAAAAACTTTGTATTTTATTTTGTTCTCCACTCAACTTGCACTATCTTTGCAGAAGAAACATAAAAAACTATACTGTGATGAAGGAACGTGATATGAATCGCAGACAATTTCTGCGACGTTTGGGACTTGGGTCGGTTTCGGCTTTCTCGATGATGTCCATGAGTCCGCTGAAGGCTTTTGCCGAAGAGAACACTCCACGCGTATTAGACGACGAAGTAAAGATGACTTACCGTCGACAAAACGGCACGGGCGAGAATATATCGCTGCTGGGTTTCGGAATGATGCGTCTGCCACGTGAGCAAGAGGAAGTGAACCGATTGGTGGATTATGCCATCGCTCACGGTGTGAACTATTTCGACACTGCCCCAATGTACGGTGGCGGTAGGAATGAGAGTGTCACGGGCGAGGCTCTTTGCAGACATCCGAGAGAGAAATACTATGTGGCAACGAAGATGTCGAACCAGAACCGAGACCTGTGGTCGTTTGAGAGGGCAAAGGCAATGTACGAGAATTCGTTTCGCGCATTGAAAGTCGACTACATCGACTACTATCTATTGCATAGTGTCGGCGGTGGCGGAATGGATACTCTCCGTGGTCGATTCCTCGACAATGGCTTGCTCGACTTCCTTCTTAAGGAGCGTGAGGCAGGGCGCATTCGTCATCTCGGGTTTAGCTACCACGGCGATGTGGAGGTTTTCGACTATCTACTCGACCACGACGATGAGTATGAATGGGATTTTGTGCAGATACAGATGAACTACGTTGACTGGCGTCATGCCGGTCGTGGTCGTCGTCGCGGTGATGCCGATGCAGAGTATCTCTATGGCCGTCTGGCAAAGCTTGGCATACAGGCAGTGGTGATGGAACCGATTCGCGGTGGCAATCTGGCAAATGTAGCCGACGAGATACGAGAGCAGCTAAGGGCTGTCAGACCCGATGACAGTCCTGCCACATGGGGTTTCCGCTGGGTGGCATCGCATCCGGATATCCTCACCACGCTGAGTGGTATGAACCGTATGGATCATATGGAGGAGAACATTCGCACCTTCTCGCCGCTGCAGCCTTGCAACGATGAAGAGAATGCCCTGCTTGCACGCATTGCAGACCAGATGGCAGGATTCCCTACAATCGGATGCACAGCATGTGCCTATTGTATGCCATGCCCCTATGGAGTTGACATTCCAGGCAATTTCGCTTTCTATAACAAGGCTGTCACCGACAAGATGTTACCGCTGCCAGAGCCTACGGCAAAAGATTATGCCGAGCGGCAGAATGCGTTCATTAAGGCATATCGCGACACCATAGCCTCTGAGAACCGCGCCACTACGTGCATCGACTGCGGACAGTGTCTGCCTAAGTGCCCGCAGCAGATTCGCATTCCAAACCAGATGAGCCGCATAGTGGAATTGACGAGGAAACGCAGACGTTGAAACAGCATCCAATTTGAAGCCTCGATTAAACCTTTTGCCCATCGAAGCATCTAACATAAAAAAGTAGAAAACAAGCAGAATGAAACTGAAGAAAAATCTGATAGCAATTGCAACATTATTCGTTGCCGCAGCGTTTATGAGTCTGCGCCCGGCAGAGAAGGTGATTACCGAGGTTAACGGAGTGACGGTGATAAATACAACTACGTTGGCTGACGACGTGGAGGGATATGCCGGTCCCACACCACTGAAGATATACATAAAGGACAACAAGGTAGAGAAGGTGGAGGCATTGAAGAACGACGAGACACCGAAGTATCTTGCCATCATCAAACGCAACTTGCTTACAAAGTGGAACGGACTGACCGCCAAGAAGGCAGCCACGCAGAAGGTGGACATCATTACCGGAGCCACATACACGTCGGAGTCGATAATAGAGAATGTGAAGCGAGGACTGGTTTATTACAACAAAAACGCGAAGCAATAAGCAGATTTTATAGTTTAGAATAACAAATTGTTTGGGTCGACATAGGACAATATCTATGCCGACCCAAATTCATTCTACATCGACTCGAGCATCGACATTATAGGCTCGAGGAATGGCGATGGCTTTCGCTCATGGGGATATCCGTTTCGGTCGACAAATACACTGCTGAGTGCTACCACCAGTCGTTGCCGGGCACGCGACATTGCCACGTAGAGTTTGCGAGCATCCTCGCTGTTCTGTGCAGCATTGCCGCGGTTGTACGCCGATGGATAGCGTCCATCAACTGCATCGAACACGATGACATTGTCGAACTCCAGCCCTTTCGCCTTGTGCACTGTGGTCACATACACCTTGTCGTCGCTGCTGATGCCGCCTGCAAGGTCAGCCTCCTTCAGTGTGTTTATCTCCATGATGTGGCTGTCGATTTGTTCGACGAGGGAAATGCCTCTGTTGTTTTCTTGCTGTTGAGTTGTCGTCGGTGTGTTGGGGATTGTGTCGCCAATGATATCGGTAGTGATAAACTTCATCACCCGTTCGATGCCGTCGAGCCGTTGTATGGTGCCATCGTCGAGCAGACGCCGGTAGATGTATCGCATCTCGCTGACTATAGCCGGTTCGCCACCTGTGTGTTCTGGGCGGTGATAGAGAATTGCTCGGCTGTGGTTGTAGAGTTTTGAGTAGTTGCGGTGTAGCAGTTCGGCACGTGTCTGTACCCTTTTCTCGTCGAGGAATTTTCGTTGTCCTTCCATTGCGGCACGTGTCCTCTCGCATAGATGAGCGATGAGGCTAACGGTAGCATCCACATCGTCGTCTGCCATGTGGGTGTTGCTGCCTTCTAGCTCAAGCACGGCAAGCAGGTGTCGCAATTTGTGCTGTTTCAACTCTGGATGTAGCAGTCGTGCCATGCGCAGGGTGTCGTAGCAACGTGGGAACAATTCCTCAATGCTGGCAGTGGGCATATGTCGCTGTAAGCAGGAGTTGAGGATATTGTAGTCGAAATCGGCATTGTGAGCGATGAGCGTATGATGGCCGGCATATTTAATGAATTTCGACAATGCCTCGCGTGGCGACAGCAGGATATTGTGTTTCAGTGCCTCGATGATAGGATTTGGTTCGTCGCCTATCATTGCGGGCACCTCGCTGTCGGTCATTATGAAGACGCTGAACTCAGAGCCTTCTACCTTTTTTCCATTGTGCATCTTCACCGCAGCTATCTGCACGATGTCGTCGTCGAAGGTGCTTGTTCCTGTCGTTTCAGTGTCGAATACCACCACTTCGTCGTTGTCCACAGAATGCAGAAACTCTGCAGCGTAGCTTGTTCCTGGTCGGAGTATATAGTCGGATGGCATTATTGCATGGCGCAGCGATGCGGTAACGAAGTTACGTGCTGCGGTACTTGTCTCGAACACCCGTAGTCCCTTCAGCAGTCGAGCCCAAGCGATTAGGTTGGTTTCCGATGTCATCACTGTCAGATGACTTATTAGCAGTTGCATCTGTGTGGTATCGAATATGTCGTTGCCCGAGATTTTGAAGTGCGACAGA
>CACZRN010000062.1 GCA_902783625.1 uncultured Prevotellaceae bacterium | reverse complement strand
GAGGTGTCGGCCGACCTGAAGACATGGAAGCGAATAAACATCCTTGCATCTACAAAGATGGAAATCGACCTCAGCACGTGCGGGGCTATCCGCTACCTGAAACTGCCGAAGAGTCCACTCCGGCTGACTGAGGTTTATGGTTTCCGCAACGGCATAAAACTCGACCGCAGCCAGTGGCGGGCAAACAACCTGTTCCGCGACTACAACATTAACGGCGCTAAGGCCACGCAGGCGTGGAAGACTACCGTCAGACTGACGGAGAAAGCACGCGGCGCGTACATCTGTATCGCTGCCAACGGACAGCACGGCAACGAGGCGGTGTGGGCAGCGGCGAAAATCGACGGGGAGTTTATCGGATGTCCCGACCGGGCACCGTCGTTCGCATCGAATCCATGGGAATACACCGTGAAGAAACGACCGATGAACAACACGTTCTACATCCCTGTCACCGACGACATGATCGGTCGCGACATGGAGATATGGCTCCTCGGGCTCGAAGGCGGAAACGATGCGCCGAAGCAGAAAGAACTTTCGCCCGAGGCGTGGATAACAGCCTATCCAATCCCATTCGAACAGAAAATACTGACAATAAAATAGAACGAAACAATCATAACCGAAATGAAGAAATCACTTTTCATCCAAGCAGTGATGCTTGTCGCCTTCGCCACTGCGGCCTTTGCGCAAGGACAATCTGTCGAGAAAAAGGCAGCATGCAATGCCGATGCTTTCCCTGAGCGTTATTTCCACTACACACTACGTGGCAGCCTCGCCAACTCATATATTAAATTCTGTCGCGGTGGCAAAGCCCGTGTGGCTTTCCTCGGCGGATCGATAACCGAGATGCGTGGATGGAAAAACCAACTCGAAGAGTTTTTCAAGAACACCTTCCCACAAACGGAGTTCGAGTTTGTTGAGGCAGGCATTCCCTCGATGGGCTCCACACCCCACTCATTTAGAATGAAGACCGACGTATTGGCGAAGGGAAAGATTGACCTTCTCTTCGTCGAGGCAGGTCCCAACGACGATACAAACGAGTTCACGCCACTCGAGCAAGTGCGCGGAATGGAAGGTATGGTGCGGCAGGCATGGCTGGCAGATCCCGAGACAGATATCATCATGCTGCACTTCATCTGGGACGGATTCATCAACATACACAAGACAGGGCGTCGTCCCGATGTGATTTACAACCATGAGCGAGTGGCCAACCACTATCGCGTGCCGTCGATCGACCATAATCAGGAAATCAACGAGCGTATGGACGACGGACAGTTCACATGGAAGGATTTCGGCGGGCAGCACCCGGCTCCCTTCGGCCATACATTCTACACGGCTGCCATAGAGCGAGTGATGAAACTGATGTGGAGCGAGGTTGATAAGGATGCGAAGATAACCCCTCACGAGATTCCAGAGAAGCCACTCGACGAATATAGCTATTTCAACGGCGACTTCATAAATATCAGCGAAGCCAAACTTGGAAAGGGATGGCAGATTGTGACACCATGGCATCCCGACAACAATTATCAGAAGCGTCCAGGCTTTGTCGATGTTCCAATGCTCGAAACGAAAACTGCCGGCTCGAAACTCACTCTCGATTTCAAGGGCAAGGCCATCGGAATATGCTGTGTGGCAGGACCTTATGCCGGAATATTGGAATACAGCGTCGATGGAAGACCTTTTAAAAAGCTCGACACCTATACACATTGGAGCGGATATCTTTATATCCCATGGGTGTACATGTTCGAAACGGAGTTGGGCGACACACCCCACAGACTCACACTGAGGATGTCGAAGGAGAAAAATGAGGTATCGAAAGGAAATGAATGTCAGATACGTAATTTCGTAGTAAATAAATAATAACCAAAACCAAAGAAAATGAAAAAAAGTATGTTAATGATGGCTATTGCCGCCATCGCAATGATTGGATGCGGTCCAAAAGCTGCACAGGAGAAAGCAGAAGGTGCCGAGAATGCTGAAAAGGCTCCAATACGTATCAACTGCCTCGTGAAGGTCACGCCTGAAAACCGTGACGCTGTGATTGCATTGAGCAAGGAACTTGTCGACTCGTCGCGCACTGATGCCGGGAATATCGACTACGACCTCTATGAAAGCGCTAACGACCCGTCGAAGCTCATCATCTTCGAGACATGGGAAGACCAGGCTTCGCTCGACGTTCACTCTGCCGCACCTCACTTCACACGCTTGGTGCCACAGATACAGGAAAAGTCAGAGATGACAATACAAGTGATGACCGAAGAGCCCCAGCCCGACAAGACCATGAGGCTTAACTGCATGCTCAACTTTGTCGGCGATGACCGTGATGCAGCCATAGAGGCATACAAGTGGCACGTGGCAGAGTCGTTGAAGGATGAGGGCGTGATTGATTTCGACCTCTACCTGAGCACTACCGACCCAACGAAGATGATGTTCTTCGAGACATGGAAAGACCAGGCTTCGCTCGACGCACATGCAGCAGCAGAGCATTCAAAGCAGCACATCGAGAACACGAAAGGCTTGTCTGAAAGCAAGCTTGAGAAGTTCCTCCTGCCCGAGGAATAGCATTATCGTTCATACTTCGACGTGATATAAATAATGTCAACGGGATAAGTGGTTACAAACACCTATCTCGTTGACATTATTTATTTCTACACCCGATGTGGATACTTGTTTTTAATAAAATCGTGCTATTCTGTCGAGTGCCTCGTCGGTCTGCTCATGCGACGCAAAAGCAGTCAACCTGACAAACCCTTCACCCGAAGGACCGAAGCCGACACCGGGAGTACAAACCACATGAGCGCCATATAGCATTTGCTCGAAGAAACGCCATGAGGTCATCCCATCAGGCGTATGTACCCACAGATATGGAGCATCATTGCCGCCATACACCTTCAAACCGATATCGCTCAGTCGCGCCTTTATTCTATTGGCATTCTGCATATAGTAATCTATCGTCTGCCTCACCTGCTCACGTCCTTCAGGAGTATAGACTGCCTCTGCAGCGCGCTGACTCAAATAGCTAGCACCGTTGAATTTAGTGCATTGTCTACGTTTCCACAACTTGTTAAGCGGAATGCGCTCGCCAGTCAATGTGCTTACACTGACATCATGAGGCACAACGGTGTATCCACACCGAATACCAGTAAAACCAGCTGTCTTGGAATAGCTATGAAACTCCACTGCACATTTTCTGGCTCCTTTAATCTCGTAAATGGAATGTGGAATGTCATCGTGTCGGATGTATGCCTCATAGGCAGCATCGAACAATATAAGGGTGTCGTTCTTCAAGGCATAATCGACCCACCGACGTAACTCATCACGTGATATAGTCGTTCCGGTGGGATTATTGGGATAGCACAGGTAAATGACATCTACGCGCTGCTTGGGCAGATCAGGCACAAAATTATTTTCAGCATTACACGGGAGATAGATAACATTGGTCCATCTACCGTCTGCGCCAACTGTCCCTGCACGGCCAATCATTGCATTCGAATCAATATACACTGGATAGATGGGGTCGATGACGGCGATGCTGTTGTCCCATCTGAATAGCTCCTGAAAGTTACCAGTATCGCTCTTCGCTCCATCACTTACAAATATCTCGTCGGCAGAAAGATGTATGCCGCGAGCAAGAAAATCGTTGCGCAATATTGCCTTGCGAAGGAAATCGTACCCTTGCTCAGGGCCATATCCCCTAAACGTGTTTACCTTGGCCATATCGTCGGCAGCACGATGAATGGCATCGACCACGCAGCCAGGAAGCGGACGTGTCACATCGCCAATCCCAAGACTGATGACATCCGCCTTAGGATTTTGAGCCTTGAAGACATTTACCCTCTTCGCTATATCTGAGAACAAGTAATTCTCGGGCAGTTTAAGAAAATGATCGTTGACAAGCGCCATGTTAAGATATTGAGAATTATTGTTTACATTGAAATTTCCCCTTTAAACACGAATGTAGCAGGGCCAGTCATATATACATGATTGTCGGATTTGCGCCACTCAATGCGGAGCGAACCGCCATCCATTATTATCTTATTTCTTCGCGGAGCATTTCGTCCAACCGCAGCAGCCACTGCGGTGGCACAAGCCCCCGTACCACATGCCATAGTAATGCCGCTGCCACGCTCCCACACCCGCATTCTTATACCATCCTCGCGCATCTCAGCAAACTCGATGTTGCAACGCTCAGGGAATGCCTGATGATTCTCCAGACGGCTGCCTTCGAGAGCAACATCAACGCCATCGACATTCTCTACAAACACAACAAAATGCGGATTGCCCATTGAAACGAAAATGCCACATGTCTTACCATCCATCGCATCAGGCACGAAGAGATTGGCATCAGACAGTAAAGGCTCACCCATGTCCACAGTCACTTCATTAACAGAATTTGTCAAGGTATCAACATGCAATTCAAGCAGTTTGATGCCCGACAAAGTCTGAAGTCTAATTAGTCTATGTGTTGTAAAATGATTATCGTATAAGTATTTAGCCACACACCTGCTTGCATTGCCACACATCATCGCTTCAGAACCATCGGCATTGAATATACGCATGCTGAAGTCAGCACCTGCAACCAATGCTCTCCCTATCACCACTAATCCGTCGCCACCAATACCGGTGTGGCGGGCACTCCACTGTACAGCAAGCTCCTCTGGATTGTTAAGCTGCTGGGAAAAAGTGTCTACATAAACATAGTCGTTGCCACATCCATGCATCTTTGAGAAACTGATCTTACGGACACCCATATTCACATCATAGAGAACGCCATCGTAATACAACGGCAATTATTTTGCAAATATAATATAAAACATAAACACAGGTTTATAATTAGTAAAAAAAATATAAATTAAAAAGTTAAAAAGTTTTATATCGTAATTAATTTGCGTAATAACGCTTACAAAGATAAAGTTATATATTGAATTATTTGACAATCCGTAATTTAGTGTAAAAATATTTTATCTTAATCGACATGTTATCGAAAACTACAAAACAATACACTAATTTTGCAAAGAAGACACAAACACATCACAACAATATGCACAACAGCAGATATATATTTGTAACTGGCGGAGTGGTATCGTCGTTAGGCAAAGGCATCATCTCAGCATCGATAGGAAAACTTCTTCAGGCACGGGGTTACAATATCACTATACAGAAGCTCGACCCATACATAAACATCGACCCAGGAACGCTGAATCCCTATGAACACGGTGAATGCTACGTTACTGCCGATGGACAGGAGACCGACCTCGATCTCGGACATTACGAACGATTCACAGGCATAAGCACATCACATGCAAACAACATCACCACGGGACGCATCTACAAAAGCGTCATAGAGAAAGAACGGCGCGGCGACTACCTCGGACATACCGTACAAGTAGTACCGCACATTACCGACGAAATAAAACACAACATCTTATACCTCGGCGAAAAGTATCACTACGACTTTGTGATAACCGAGATCGGCGGAACCATCGGCGACATAGAAAGCCTGCCTTTTCTAGAAGCTATCCGCCAATTGCGTCGAGAACTTGGACATGGGCAAACAGTCAGCGTGCATCTGACATACATTCCCTTCCTTGCCGCTGCAGGTGAGTTAAAGACAAAACCCACACAAACAAGCGTAAACCAACTTCAAGGGCTAGGCATACAGCCTGATATCCTTGTGCTGCGAACTGAACACACGCTAACCAACGAACTACGTGAGAAAGTCGCACACTTCTGTAATGTCGACTTCGATGCAGTGATAGAAAGCATCGACCTTCCCAGCATCTACGAGGTGCCCGTTAACATGCAGCGGCAAGGACTCGACACTATCTGCCTAAAGAAAATGGGAATTGACAATCCACCCGCGGTCAATCTCGGACCATGGAACAATTTCCTCGAACGCAGGAAACGCGCCAAGAAGACCATCGATATCGCACTCGTAGGTAAATATGATCTGCAAGACGCATACAAAAGCATACTCGAAAGCCTCGCTCATGCCGGCACATACAACGACCGCAAAGTAAAAGTTAGTTTTATAAACAGCGAGTACATCACAACCGACAATATTGATGGACAACTCAATCGCATGGCAGGGGTAGTTATTTGTCCTGGCTTCGGACAAAGAGGGACAGAAGGTAAGATTATAGCGGCTAACTATACCCGCACCCACGACATACCCACTTTCGGCATCTGCTTTGGAATGCAGATGATGGTTGTAGAGTTTGCACGATACGTACTAAGACATTCCGATGCAAACAGCACTGAAATAGATTCTTCCACCCACACCCCGGTAATCGATATCATGGAAGAGCAGAAAAACATAAAGCAAATGGGTGGTACCATGCGTCTCGGTGCCTATGACTGCCTACTCACCGAGGGGAGCCGTGCACAGACAGCTTATCAAGGTCAGAACATTGTCGCTGAACGTCATCGCCACCGCTATGAGTTCAACAACAACTACCTCGATGAGTTTCAGCGCGCCAGCATGTACGCCTCGGGATATAACCCACAGACAGGACTTGTGGAGATAATGGAAATACCCACACATCGCTGGTACATCGGCACGCAGTTCCATCCCGAATACTCATCCACGGTACTGAATCCACACCCGCTGTTTCTCGACTTTGTTAAAGCCTGTATCGAAAGAACAAAACCATAAACAAGGCGGTTAACAAGAGAATCCCCCTTACGATTTCAGCAAGGAGGATTCTCTTTATGTATGTTACACTTACAAGTGTATAGACACTAATTCACACTAGTTTTTGTGTCCACCAAAGATCTTTTGAAAAAACGTTTTAAAAAATGAACGTTTCAGTAATTCTGGTTTTTCCTGATTGTCGTCAATAAGCGAAGCCATTACAATTGCGATGTTGTCTGCTCCACCGGCATCCAAAGCTTTATCAAGCATTTTCTGACAGCAGGCTTCTGTATCAACATACTCCGCAGAAAACAGCCGTTTTATTTCATCATCGGTACAATAGCCACAAAGACCATCGCTACAGAGCATTACGTTGTCGTTTGCCTTCAGCTCGCAGCACACAATGCCTGGCGTGGGGAATGCCTGAAAATCGCCCAGCCCACACGTGATGATGTTATTATCAGGGTGATTGAAAGCTTCTTCCTCAGTAATCTCACCGCTGTCGATCAGTTCTTGAACAAGCGAATGGTCTTTTGTCATGCGACGCAATCCCGTAGCGGCGTTGTACGTGTAACAACGGCTATCACCACACCATGCAATGTGTGTCGTTCCATCCTTCAATATCCAACAAATGACGATGGTGGTTCCCATTCCCTGTGTCTCAAGGTCGGTCGCCATGCGTTTATTGATTGCGTCGTCAGCAGCGGTGACTGTCTCCTTCAGCATAACATCGATGCCATCATTGCCAGACACTAATGTATCCTTGACACGGTCGATAGAGAAATACTTCTTTACAGTTTCGATTGCTAAGGCCGAGGCTACCTCTCCGGCATTAGCGCCTCCCATACCATCGGCAACAACCAGTAGTGCACCCAAGTCGCCTAATTCCACATAGTCGGTAGCACTGGCTACGCTCCAATCCTGCTGCAACAGGTTGGAACAATATATAAAAGCATCCTCGTTGTTGGTGCGCTCTTTCCCAACATCAGTTAATGCAGATATCTTGATTTTCATATTCGTATTAAATTTCTAGTCTTGGTCGTTTTGGTTGTTTTGCAGGCTGTGGTGGTGCAGGTCGCTTCGGCTTGGAGTTGTTCTTGATGACAACATTCTCCTTCACAGCAGGTTCGCTCGTTGTTTGCGGAGCTGGTTTTGTATAAGACACCTCGAAGGGATATTCAGAAATAGGACATCCAGGCTCCTGTATCTGGATGATGACTTGGTTGACTCCCGCACGCAAACCTGTAACAGAACATCTGTATCGAGTCTCAGACAGTTTCTCCAATTTCACGGGAAGATCGTTAGCCTTTATACTTACAGTGCTGGGATAGTCTTCCTCTCCGGGTGCCTTGTCGGCAGAAATATTGAACGTGAACAATAGGTTTCCATTCTTAATAATAGTCTCCACATCGTCGATGTCGATGTTGAAATACTTGTAATACCACTCTTTAGCAACGAAAGTTATCAAGGCCGACTGAAGTCCATCATAGCACACACGGGCCATATACTCCACATCGGTCGTCTCGTCGGTCAAATTCTTAGGAATGGTAAGCATACAGCCATACTGTACGGAACTACCGAAATTAGTGGTTTTGGCATCGCGCGAAGTGACGTCAAGCTCACACCCCGAGCCTGAAGCCATCTCTATAGTTGCTGTCTTAGCAGAAATCGTAGGTGGCATATCAACTCTCAAAGTGGTCTCAACACGTTGATGACGGAAGCCGATATCGTTACCCTTGTTCATACTGAATTCGAACTTCTCGCCTTCATTTACCTGAAGCATACCTTTTTTGCCATTGATATTGACAAAAGCCTTGTTGTCGAAACAACTTGGCACATAGGGGAATTGCGGTGGTAACACCTGTTTCCCATTTATATCGATGCCATATACTTCGCCATCATCGCTGACCTCAAGCACTGTCTGAGGTTTCCACACTTGACGTTCGTTTTCCTTATAGGTCTTAACCCTGCCATCCACAACCATTTCTGTTGGCTGGCAAAGGTTGTTGAAGGTGAACACCACTTTCTTCCCATTACTTTCGGCAGACAGCTCGCTCTCACCGCCACCTATCATCTTCCAAGAATTACTCCCCACTTTTGCCTGATTGTCAGGATTGCTGTCACCCTCCAAAGCATACACAGGCTTTATCTCCTGTGTATTACCATCAAAGAGATAGACTTTCTGGTCGTAAACAAGTACGGCAAGACCTTCATCATTAACAGACGAAATAAATCCGACATTCTCGTTGTCGAAACGCTGTCCGTTATAGGTAAACTTGACTGGGCGTCCATTACGATCAAGGAGCAAGTTCGTTTTCGTATCACCTTGATAAGCCTCACTCTTGGCAAAGCCATTGCAGAAAGGATAAGCAGATGTGCAGTTTTTGATAGCCCTCCTACCCCGTTTGTCAATATAGCTGTAAAAATCATCATTCATGTTTTTTACTGCTAAAAGCCTATCCGAAAAATAGGGATATTCATGAACGACCAGACAATTGTCGAGCGTGATATACTCACCACGGGTGGTAACAAATCCTATAATCTCAGTAGTGCTTCTCTTAGTGACAAGAGCTACATCCTCCTGAAAAGGGAACAGTGTCTCAGCGGTCTTGAAGATGCGTTTCCCTTCAAACGACCACAATGACGTTTCACCTACTGAATCGGTGACCACAAGGTCGGCACCAACCACTTTGTTGATGTTGTCGTAGGCAGGAGATATGAGCCACGACGCGACCTGGGATTTTGCCACAGCCGACATGGCTATGACAACCAGTAAAAGAATGTTTCTTTTCATTTTTGAAAATAAGTTGAGATTAATTATTCGAATGTGTCAAGACCGCGATTGATTTTCTGCAACAAGTCATCATCCTTGGCGAGCATAGCCCAATCGCGTGCTTTAAGTAAAATACGTTTCCCCTTGTCGTAGTTAGGCTGATAGATACTGTTAGGCATTACGTAATAGCAAGCCAATCTGTAAGTCGCATTGGCATTGATGCTGGCAAAAGCAGAATCGTTGAGTTCCATGATGCGAGTGAAATATCCTACAGCCTTATTGCTATACAAATCGGCTTTCGGCAAACAATCATCGTTCATCTCTATACCTAAAAGTTCCTTGCGCTTCACTGAAACAGGGTCAGAGTACCAGCCATAAGTGAATGCCATCTGGTAGATAGCAGGAATATAATTGGTTCCGCTCAAGCTATCCATCTGTGCCAATCCGAGCTTTAATGAGTCTGGATTATCGCTATCCATCCGTCCCAAAGCCATCTCATAGATTTCCTCTGGCGGAATCTGAGGAGCTTGCTGCAACTCCATATTACTCCGTTTCTGTAAGATTGACATATACACCAGCCCCCCGATGATGGCAAGGGCCAGGAATGCCAATATTCCATATAACACGCCCTTTGACTTGACCGGATACTGACGGGCTTTGGCAGCCTCCATGATCTGCTTTGCCGTAGGACGCTTGTTGGGATCCCAATGTAGACATGCATTAATGAGCCGCTGCACATCAGCCGATATGCCAGGAATCTTAGGCATTGGCGTGTCTTCTGCCTGTACCTGACCACCATTCTCCCCGAAAGGTACCTGTCCTGTGAGAATCTCACACAACGTAGCGCCAAATGCCCATATGTCGCTTTGAGGCATAGGCTCGATATCTTCAAGGAAACGCTCGGGAGCCATATAAGCCAAAGTACCACTATGCTCTTCATCGTAATAATATAGATGCTGATTCTTTCCAAACTTGGCACTGATACCAAAATCGGTGATGGCATAGTTTCTATTATCGTCGATGAGCACATTTCCAGGTTTAATGTCCTGATGAATAATGGATGGCGTACTGGCATGCAGATAGGCCAATCCTGACGACACATCGCCAATGAACTTCCACAATTCATTACTATCGTTCATATTTCCGATGAGCATCTCGGCAGACCCTAATTTACAATAGGGCAATACCAAATAAGGTGTTTCCTGGAAAATGGAGAAATAAGTAGGATGGATAAGATTGGCGTGATGACAGTTGAAAACAATTTTAAACTCGTCGCGGAACTGCTGTTCGCCCTCTATATCCAGAGCATTTTTCGGGCGATAGATCTTTATGGCCACACGAAGCCCTTGCAATTCCTCCACATCCTCATCGGTCAATGGCTCGGGTTGAAAAAGTCTTTCACGATCATTCACCGTGTTGGCATCCAATGCCAACCACACGTCGGCTGTTCCTCCTGCTGTACTCAATGGTCGCAACAGTTTATAACGGCCATCGAAAAGTTCGCTCTTCTGAGCAAGCTGTGCTAAATCAATCATGTTCACACTATTTTAGTTTGATTTTCTCCCCTTCTTTCAGCTGGGAGAAGATATCTTTGTTATTCATCTTTGCCAAGTTAGCAAACTTGATACCGAAATTCTGGGATATTCCATACAGAGTGTCACCCTTGCGTACGTGATAGAAATCCTGGGCTCCAGTATATTTGCTCTTTTTCTTTGCTATAAACACAATGTCGCCTTCGTGAATATCATTCTCACTAGCAACCTCGTTAAATTCCAACAATTTCTCTTTTGGAATATCATACTTCATTGATATGCTCGAAAGTGTCATTCCTGGATATAGAATTGTGCATCGCACGTCATTAATATCAACAACATAGCGTTTCACCACATTGGCAACAGCCTCTTCTTCTTCTGACTGTTCTTCTTCGGCAGCCTGACACGAAGCATCGAAAGTAGCCTTCTGTGTAGCAGTGGCCTGACGAGTAATCACCACCGTCTTGCCAGCCTTAAGTTTCACACCACCATTGATGTCGTAAAGACGATAGGAGTCGATAAACCCAATGAGTGCAGAGGCATAAGTCGGTGCTGTCGCATAGCCAGCTTTTTGTAAACCTATCGCCCAACCGCGATAATCATATACACTTTTTGAGAACAGACTGCGATAACGACCATTGTTCTTCAAGAACAAAGAATGATCGCGGAAAGATTCCGCAGCCGTACTGTAAACCCTGAAACGGCTTTTGTTGGGCTCATCGTCCCAAGCTTGATAAATAGGACCCGTCCATCCACCGAATGCCTTGATGCCAAAATGGTTGTTTGCGTTGCGAGTCAAGCCACTCTTACCTGCTCCCGACTCAAGAATACCCTGTGCAAGTGTTATAGTGGCAGGTACACCATATTTCTTTTCCTGATCAAGAGCTATGTCTTTATATTTATTGATATAGTTAATAATATCCGAGGACGATTGAGCAAATAGCATTGTTGTCGTACAAAAGACCATAATAACCAAGAGCAGCAATCTTTTACTTAGACTTTCGGGAGCCAATGTGGGGCGATTTAACAACTGATAGTCATACGACTCACCAACACCGTTTTGGGAGGCTCGCTGACTCCAACGATATACATCATCTATTTTCATTTCTGTTAAACTATCTAATTCTCCTGTTTTGCGAAAGCCCATCCATTGCTGAAAAGACATAATAGCGTCACGCGTATCATCATCCATCATGCCGTTTTCGGATACAATGCTCCATGTATAATGCAGATATGTGACAATAGCATTTAATTTGTGCTGAATATCCTGAACCCTACGGGTGTCGTAGGTTTCCATCTTAGGGTATATAGGATTTTCACTGCTATAATTCATATCAGTCTTCAAGATTCTTCAGTGTGACGATAATAGGCATAGAGATACACGACTTATTGCGTATTCGCTGTTGCATCAAAGTATCGAACGATATCTGTACGGCATGCTCATAATTATTGCGATCCTTGAAAGAAATATCGACGTAAAGCCCCCGCTGTAGACCTTTTTCTCCACCTGCACCTTCGACACTGATATTTATAAATATTCTATTAAACTCATCACGCCCGTACTCTGCCATTATCTCTTTCCTCAGGAAGGCATCTATATCCATGCGAGTATAAAGGCGGTCGTTTGTCAACGAATAATAGCGCAGCAGTTCATAGCGTTCATCGGCAGAAGCCTTGTCAGCTCCACCCATGCCCGAAATAACAACAGATGCCTTTTGATCTACACCTGGAAGATTCTTGCACTCAACCATTTCTCCTACCCTTGGGGTATTACCCGAGAAGCCTTTTGTGGTAATAAAGCGTATACTGGTATTTGTTGTTGCAGATGAACTGTTCATGTTCTTCATGACATATGTGCCGCTGTCGAACTTGAATTGCTGATTCTGCAGGCCTACGCCCTTACCTAGCTTGTTGATAGTCTCACGCAACTTCTTCAATACCTCACCGTCCTTTATGCCATTATATTCTATAAAAGCATAATAATCATCGATAAAATGGTTATAGAGATTACGAACATCCCGATATAGATCACCATTATTGTAACAATTGGCATCGAAATCACGGACAAGGATGTCATCCCTATTCATTGAAAAGCCTTGCCGGTTGGATGCAGTACTGGTTTCCAGAATATCCAAGAAATACGAATTGCCCTCTCCTTGTAGTTTGGCTACAGGCTGCGCTTGGGTCAACATAACAGAGTTGATCTCGATATTTGTCACAGGTATGACTCCCAGCGTAACAGAACAATCATCAGGAACGACATATCCCTCAGGAAAATCCATACGAAGCCACATGGTGTTTTGTTTGAAAAGGTCAAGAGTCTCATTCTCTAACCACTGCTGGAAAACACGAGGATAGGCACGAGGCTTATACATGTCGCGATCTTTTTTATCATCAGTGATATAAAGCAACGAGGTATTCGACATATTGAGCAAACACTCTTTCCAATTTTCTACAAACGAGAAGAAATCACCAGACACCTGTTGCGAGTCGAAAGGATCAGCCATTTCTATCTTCTCCAATTCCGACATCGGAGCAAAATCGATTTCAGCGCCATCGGCTCCCACATAAACATGCTCCGGTACTACGCCATTGGTACCCTGCAGCATTATAGACAGTCCCTTCAAGCAATTAACCTCCAAAGGTGATACGATTCCTACCCACAGCCGATTAGGATTATCCATATTAACACTTACCGTTCTTCCTGCATAGCGCAACAGCCGATGATTCAGCAGATACAAACCGCTATGAGGCAACAATGTAGTATTGAATATAGGAATAAAATTCAACTGCACATCCTTAAGTTGCGATTTGTAAATAAACGATGCGCCAGACTCCACGAAATACAGAGTGTCGTTATCTGACTTTAGACTAGGCCTGACCAAACAAATGGCCGGCATAGCATTTACTTTCTTTCGCGGAATGAAATCCGTACAGAAACGCTCTACAATGCGCTGAAGCGTTCCATCCACATAATCCTGTATCTTGGAAGTTTCACTCACCAAAGTCACCAGCATTATTTTTGCCATCGGATCAAGCTGATATATGTCTACAGCTTCAGGCAAAACCTGTTGCATGGTTTCTATGGCCTCATTGATTCTTTTCTCCAAATCTACATCCATGTCTGATTATATTTGTCGTTTTACCGTGGGTTCTACCAAAAATACAACAACCTTACGATAAGGTCGAAGTACACCTAAACCATCGTCAATTCCACCTTCCACAATTACATTCACCGCATACTTTGATGCCACTCTGCGACGACGACGCTGACGTTGTGATGCCGCATCAAGCTCAATACTAACAACAACATTTTTCAACATCGGCTCATAGGTCGCCAGACTTTGCTTAATACTATCCTCACATTCCTTCTTGGTGACTTCGTTATAAAGACTACCGGGATTACCAGCACCTTGACTGGCATTGAACTCACGATAATGCACATTTGAGAACTCATGATTCCAATATTCAAAACCGAAATCAGGGTCGGCCTCAAAATCACCACGTGGAGTGAAGACTATAAGTTCAACTAAGTTGTCGAGCATCTGCATACGATTCTCTATATCGCGCCTGAGCTTTGTGCCCGAATCAACGAATTGTAACGGCGTGCTTACGAATCTCATATTTGCTTACCTTCCCAAAAACGACGTGGATCTGGCTTAGGAGGTTCAGGTTTAGGCTGTGGAGGTGCTGGAGGCTCCTCCTGCTTTAACAGGCTGAACTTATCTATTTTCTCATTAATGGCATAACAAATTCCCAGTCCTTGCTTTATGCGGAGATATGCGATACGATAGTTAAAAGGAAGTCTCGTGTAGTTCCTGAATGTTTCCGAATCCTCCAATGAAAGAACATTGTCTAGATCGCAAGCACACGTGAATGCCGCAACGACACGTTGGACACAAGATAACAGTTGTTGCGGAGCCATGATATCTTGTTCAGTACTGGCAGTTATCAACATTTGTTGTACTACCGGCCAGTATATACTGATAGCATCATGTGCTCCAGTATCAATGTGTTTACGCGTCTTCTCATCTATGCTACGCAAAAGCGAAATAAACTGTCCATGTAATTCCATGAACTTACTATGAGCCGACAAACACAGACACGGCGGAACGAAGTTCACATTATCTTCACGCCAACCGTCTTCATATACAATATGCCCAATAGGCACGGAATGGAAGTCATTAGCCTTGTTCGGCCCAACCAAAGCGAAAGTATAGTTTGATTCCAGATACTCATCACCGCTCTCTCTCCAATTATCAGGATTTGCGCTGATAATAAGGAAGAACTCTTTGGCGTCATCATCGTTTGGAATCTGGACACGTGTATCGAACGAACTGGAATATTGTGTATCGAATTTGACATCAATAATATCGCCTGCGGCTGTAACAGCCATACACGACAATGTCTCTACCTCTACGAATCCTCGTGAAATACTTAATGACAATTGAAACGGACGGATGGGAGTAAAAAGACCGAAACGTCCGCCAGAAGCAACCGCAACAGCCTGACCAATAGATTCCGCCACATATTGGTCGGCGGCAAGAAACACCTCATCAGTGAGGCGCATGCCCTTTTTCCAACTGATTCTCTTTGACATATACTATGTATTTATATATTTGTATTATAATTCAAATAGTTATATATTTTCTCATCATTCAAACGCAACGGCGGATAATCCTGAGTGACACAGAACACCAGTTCATCTTCAGCAAAAAGGAAATAGTCACGAAGGAACAATCGTAGTTCTTCCATCTCGTTGACAAACGATATAAACTTGTCATTGCATTCGTCATCTGACCAATAGCTGATGCTGTATACTGTGACATACTCTTTATATGAATCATCCAAATAGCTGCTTCCCAATACACTATCAACTTTATCACCGTAACGTGGATGCTCATCTTTGAGATCTCTCAATTCCTGTTTAACATCCACCCGAAGACCTTCATCAAGTAATACTTTGCGAAGTAGGAAGGTAAGCAGCGAACGGTTTCCACGAATAATCTTGCATTGTGGCAGTAAAGGTACAAATTGTCGAATAAACCGGTTGGAACGTTGTTTCTCGGTCAGACGGTCACCAAGTATCTGCTGCATAACAACATCACCGTGCGTATACTCTTCTATTTGCCCCCTTACTTTAGCCCGCAGACGAAATAACAACACATCAATAGGAGAAAAGAAATTAAAAGCATCTGCTTTCTCCTGATCTTGTTTATCTACTTCTTCGTGGAAAGCCTCGCTCTCGTTATTTACTGGCAGGTTATCGAATCGATCGATAGGATGAAACATGTATTCTGGCAGCGAGTTGTAAATACTCATACGTCCAAGAGTAGCATGTATGGCATCTTTGTCGACCATGTCTTCCACATCAATGATATCGTGGTAGGAATTGCGTTTATGCAATCCCTGAAAAGACACTCTGAATTTTCCCTCTGGAAAATAATTCAGTAACACTTCTGCATTAATATCTGATGGCAGAGAGCAAGGCATATTTATTGCTATAAAACATTAATAACGATCAGCAGACAATTCCACGAAGAATACTCCCTTTTCTGTTGACACCTGAATGACATCAAATACAGGTATGCCTATCTGTTGAAGAGTCATACTCTGATATGGGAAACTATTGTCGATATTCTCAAAGAAATGCTTGTGAATCAGAGTACGATAACTAAGTTGACGCAACTCTTTGTCTTTCTTAATATAATTATCAAGCTTCGACTCAGGAATCATCACCTCGAACTCTTTTTGCGGATAATCAGTTGCTATAATATCTATGAACTTATTATTACACATATTGATTTCCACATTCTTTACGTTCAACAACTTTTTCAATTCTTCCAATACATTTCCTACCGTCTGCAATGCAGAAAGATTTTTGGCTACAATGACATCGGCCCACTGTTTATGAGCAGGGCAAGTATTCCTCCATGATGAAATCTTATAGATATTAACCATATTAGTCATACCCTCAAACCTAAGCATTTTGCCCTGAAGCGTCTTAAAAGGTGCCGGATTATCCTCGTTCTCCTCTACAGGATCTTTTAGATGAATTATCTTCATGGCTTCTTGGACTTGCAAAGCTCCCACTATAGAGGCACTTATTGGTGTTGTTGCCACACGACCGCGAGCCGTCTGTGAACGAACCACATCTGCGCAACCTGTCCGGAGCATGATATGATTGAACTCATCGCGTGACAAACCACATTCATAACAATTCACTCCAGGGACATATATCTTCACAGCGCCTGTCAGGTTCTCAATACTACCATCAATCCAATTCTTGCCTGCACGCATACACAGACGATTTAACTGATAACGGGCTATACGGCTGTCAAGACAACCTATCACGACATCAACCGAACGATAAAGGCCGAAACCAACATCTGAGAAAAGGTTACCGACAATGGGCACCACTTCTATCTGTGGATTAATCTCACTGGCACGCTTGGCGACAATATCAGCTTTATAGGCATGATTGTAAGCGTCCTCTTCGCGGAAAAGAACCGAACGAGTGAGATTTGAGAGTTCTATCTTATCATAGTCGACAACATATATATGTCCGACTCCAAATAGAGCCAAATTCTTCACCACCTCGTTGCCAAGTGCTCCACAGCCAGCAACAAGTACGCGAGCATCCTTCACGCGGTCTTTTTTGAACCAAGAGAGCAGCGTGAACACGCCCTCCCCCCATTCATATTTTTCTTTTTCCATGCTTTATCAGGACTCTACATACTCAAATGTTGTATCACCAATAGCAAATGTGTCACCATTATTAAGAACCACCGGCTTATTCGCAGGCAAATTCATACGAACATTAAACACAATGCCCTCTGCCAACGGGCTCAACATAGGCAGCGAACGAACTTTATCAATATATAATTGAGCATGCTTGTCAGCCACTTTGTTGGCCTTCTCCCAGTTCATTTGAATCTCGCACTCATTTGTCTTGCCAATCGTCACCTTGTTACCACCGCCAGTAGCGTTCATCCATTTATGGATAGGAATGCGCTGACCAGCTTTCATGCCGTTTTTGATGACTAGGAAATAACGCTCTGCAAGCATACGAACTGTTACGAGCGAGGCTCCAAGACCTCCTCCATAAATAATAAAGTCGAGCAGCATATTCATCCAACCCATCTTTGAACTGATAACACCTCCGAAATAAAGGACTATAAATCCAATAATAGCGGCAATTCCTCCACCGACAAGTGCGCTCTTTGTTGGGATAGAAGACTTAATTGTCAGACTAAGCGCAATACAAATTGAGAGCAGTATGTAGGCAGGAAGCGAACAATACCAAGGAATGTATGTCGTTCCGACGGCAGACAACAACAGACAGAAAATGATTCCACCTACCAACATGGCTAAGAATCCTATCAGTCCAGACAAAAGTGAGAGACCGAAAATCTTTAAGTATACTTTTGTATCTTTTTTCCTGTACTCGTCATTATAACGGAATACTAACGAAAGGAAGAATCCCAACAACAAACCGACTGTCAACAGTGCAGAAACCTTAGCTCCACAATCATTTAGCATATTCGCTTTCTGATTCTCATTGAGGAAGAATGTACTTGCTATAGCGTTTCCCAATCCGCCAAACATGCCTCTGCCCGTCAGCTCGAAGATTATCCAACTCACCAAACCTGCAATTACGCCTGCTAAAGTCTGATAAGTGTCGCGTAACGATGCCGGGCTGAACATCTCTTTCATGTTTACATGATTCTGTATTCCTTCTTTACAATTCTGACCATATTCTACGCACTTATAACCATTCTGTTGCCAGCACCCTACATGCATCACATGCTTACATCTCATCACAACAATTTGTCCTGGTTGTATGTCTTGACGGCAATAGTGGCAGATACGACGCGTCACTCCTGCTTCGGGCTGATATGGCTTATAGTATTTAGATGCGAATCTTTTAGAGCTTATAAACGGAATAAGCACTTTCATTATAAAGAAGAAGAAGAAGGCAAATGTAAGAAATGCTACCAAAAGAGCAACGATGAACTTGGTAATAGAATCACCAGCACTCTCCTCATGAACCGGCCATGGTGTCTCTGCTGAACCGATTGAATATTCACCTTTACCAGCTTCATTGCCCTTCCACTCTGCTACATAATCTACACGTCCTGTGTATGCCTTATCGTCAGTTGCCTTGTAGATAAACGCGAAGTCATACATTGCATCCTTTACAACCTCTTGGAAATTACTTAGCACGTTGTTGATATCTGCTGAAGGACGATAAGCTCCCTGACGATCAACGAGAACCTGTCCTTCTGTATCTCGCGGAGCAGAAACTCCCTGTAGAGTAAGTTCTACATTTTCGTCTACACCTTCTCCAGTATAATAGAATGCAAATACCTTTGGAACCAGATGTGATGCATCAGATTGATAATCGGTTACCTCGACAAAAGAAATTTGTTCGTCCTCTGGCCGCATATTACCTTCCGTGAAGATAAACAGTAGATTTTTATCTTTGGCCTGCATAGCCCGCCTATTGATATTCACGTTCTTAACATAACCGCCCTTAGTACGCACCGCATCTTCTAACTCTGCTTTCTCGCTACTGAACTCAGCCAATTTTGAATAAAGAGCACCATAAAAGAACTTCGTATCAGAATGGCTCATGAACTTTTCCTTGAAACTTGCCATGTTCTTCTTTGTCACTAGCTGACTGGAACTCACATCTTCACCAAAAAAAGAAAGGAAAACGCAACTATCAGGAGCACTTTCTACAAGATTGCAAAAAGCATCATAAATCTGCCCCTTTCCAGTTTCTGGAATACTTAAGTCAACAAGCACCGAAATCGTGAAATCGCTAGGAATACGCTGTCCGGAACTCAACGACACAATCTGGCGACGATCCAACGGAATAGCGACTCCATCTTCATTGATAACCAGATGCTTATTTAATTGGCTGACGGTGACGTCATTGCAAGGTTTGCCATTACTGTCAATAATCTTCAGAAAAAGCGTCACACTGTCTTTGCCAACTCCATACTCATACTTCTTATCACAAAATTGTACTTTCGATACATCCTGTGCGCTGGCACTAAATGTAAATGCCGCTAAAACAACTAGTGCAAATATTTTATGTTTCATATCTTATCTATTATTTTTGGTCCATATTTTCAAGTCTTCAAGTTTCTGCGACCCATAATAGCTCTCGTAACCACACAAGTCACCGGCCATCACCGGAATAGAGGTTAGAATGCCATCACTAGGTGTGTAGACTAAAACAAACTTAAACTGGCTTATCTTATCGCCAATTACCTTGCGTACAGAAGGGATACTGAGATGAGGAGCAACAACGAAACACCCCAAATTCTCCAGGTTATCTTCTTTCTCCTTGTCAGAGAGACGTTCTGCAACAAATTCTCTCAATTGGTCCTTCAAATTGGTCTTTCCGTGAATAAAGCCTGCTATACCATTTGTTTGATTACTTAACGACATACATATGTCAACAATTATGTCGCGACTCAGATTAATACCAAAACATGCTGTTGTGTGTTCACTCGACTCAGCCAGAGTGTTAAAATAATTTGATTCCGTTTCCACGGGTGTCTCAGGAATCACTTCGTCCACACCGTCAACACTTCTCTGTGCCCATTCATACCACTCACTCAAAGAGTATAATTTCTTCAGGTCATTCCTTGAATTAAGCGTCATGTCACGATGATATGTAAACACACCTGTTTCCATGGTAGGAGTCAATGTATCAACAACCAAAGCCGTTAAGAACTTGGGGTGTTGCGGGTGCTTTAATTGATCCTGCACATTGCTGTCAGCATTGCTAAAGAACACTGTAAGTCCCGGATGTGAGTGCACCCAACAAGTCATATCATATTGCAGATTCGTTTCCCTACGGAGTTTGCGTAACAATTCAAGGACCTTAAGTTTGATCTTTCCACCGAAATTCAACTCATATTCATCAAATACCGCATCTTCGCCAGGCAAAACTATCTGCTCCAAAGAAACATAATACTCACTATTATCTGCATCATAGACCCAACGGCCAAGAACCATACATCCATATTCTTTGGCATTTTCAGGATCTTCCAGATCAGGGAGGTACATGTTATAGATGTCTACCAAGCATGTATCTTTGATATACATACGTCGCACAGCAGACTCGTAGCAGCATTCATCCAAATCTATTTTCATGTAATGAGGATTGTCAATCACATCCTCCAGACTTTGCTTTTTCAAAATTGTTGCCGTTTTACGACGAACTACGATACCAGCCTCCCCTGTCCCGTTACCAGTGCTATTACTGTTTAAATTAGATGGGCTGACAACTGGAGCCGGAGTGACCTTTCTCTTTCTTGAAGCATTCACAAATGCCCAAGCCAGAAGTAATGCTGCAATACATCCTATGATACCGAGTATAGCACCCAAGGACAAACCTCCCAACAGGCCTTCATCTTTCGAGTTCATCTCGCGCTCAAGAATATTGAGGCTAGTCTCAAGCTTTGTCAACTTGTCGTACACAATATTCTCCAGGCTATCACGGCAT
The DNA here is from genome assembly GCA_902783625.1 of uncultured Prevotellaceae bacterium. Lineage (GTDB taxonomy): Bacteria > Bacteroidota > Bacteroidia > Bacteroidales > Bacteroidaceae > Prevotella. Next base: position 10,667 of record CACZRN010000062.1, on the reverse strand, counting down.
TCCGTAGAATCAGCAATAATCCTGCCGTCATATTGCTTCATAAACTGATCGATAAGTGCCTCTACTCCCTCTTTCTGATTTGTCAGCTCAATCTTCTGATCAGAAACAAATTCCATCAGATTATTGTCCTTAATGTAGGCCTTTCGATCTTTCCAGTTATGAAGTTTGTCTATATGTGCCGTTACCTCATCATTGAGCGACTGTATAGTTGCCTCATTGAAGTACGGTATCTCCTCCACATATTGTCGGAAGTTACTTACCACTTCATCCATGGTAACGGCCGTAGGCACATAGTTGTAATTATGCCAGTTTTTTCTTTGCCCTGATAATTGTAGACTCGTCACCAGCAATATGGCCATCAGGGGCACTAAAACTTTAATTCTTTTAATCATATGGTCAGATTATCCTTAAGTTACTATTTCTTTGAAGGTGTATCGCCAGACCTCTTAACCTTTTGCATACGTTTATACTTGGTAGGAATCTGGTCATTTAATGACGGCTTCCGCCCTGGAGTAATCGATATTTGCGGCATAGAACTGGTGCCATCCGAAGCAATTTCCGTACCTGCCACCTGTCCTTTCCTTCCTGCCAAAATACTACGTAGGCGCTCTTTTGCCGCTTTACTTTCTTCTGACATTACTCTTCCTGAAAGTTGCTCTTCCTGTATAGGTTGTGAAGCTTGAGACGATTGTTTACCGACAACTGACTGACGCGCCTGATTGGCTGCATTGTTAAGTTGCTGATTGGCCTGTTGAACCTGTTTGTTTATCTGATTTTGTATCTCATATTGAGCTTTCTGCTGCATTTGCCTACCCATCTGTTCTAGTGGGCCGGGCATTCCTTGAAGCGGATTGTCCATCTGAGCCATCGGATTCGCCTTATTGGCCATATCCTGGATGTTCCTCATCATCTGCTGCTGCATCTGTTGCTGCATCTTCTGCATCTTGTTGTTCTTTATGCCTTGTATCACTTGCTTACCGCCCATAACCAAAGCAAACAAACCGCCAAGACCACCAATAAGCCACATCATGTTCTTTCTATCCTTACTGGCAGCATTGGCTTGAGCAGCCTGAATAGAGTCCTGACGCGCCTGAGCCTGTTGTGCGACTTGAGCAGCTTGAGCAGCTGCAGCCTGTTGCCCAGCCTCGCTCTGTTGCTCCAATTGCTGTTTCTTGTCATCATAGGCTGAAAGAACATCATTTATCTGCTTCGTAACAGCCTCATCAGTTACCTTAAACCGCAACTCACGTAACATGGAAGCTTCATGGGTCAGTTCCTCTGAGAACGGCACCTTAGTAGCTTTATCCAACATCTGCCTCAAGGAATTGACACGAATAACCGCCTCGTCGACAGGCGAGACACCTTCATCAACAAGTTCTTCGGTTGAAATAACCACTTCGCCTTGCTGTCCCTCGCCGGCAACACCTACACCAGCGTTGGAGCCAGCCCCTCCACCACTTGCCTTACTGGGAGTCTGAGCTTTAATCTTAAGCACACCACACTGGGCAAAGACTTTATAATGGCGCTTTCCCTCATAGTGAGCCAGATAAAGAGGTATTGACAGTTCTGGCTTATCGGACGTGACGCTAAATTCCAGAGAAGGATTATCCCTTAAAAGGAAATATCCGTCGGAGGAAGAACTATAATGAATATCAGACGGCACCATAAATGCAGAAGTGGCAATCCCGTCAAACTTAACGTCGCGATAATTACCCGTACGGTCGAAGATAACCACAGCTACCTCATCCAATTTCTTATACTTCTTCAGGTTGTCCTCACTCAATTTCTTTTGCACATTGTTAAACCGCAGTCCCAGTTGGCCACCATTCAGTGTTTGGCTATAACTAACTATCACACGGTCGCCATACGCAGAAAACAATGTGTCCTTTACCTCTTTAGCAGGAAGACTTACGTCCCATGCCAGAAGTAAAATGAGAGACATGCCGCAATATTTTATCCAGCTATTTATCATAGACTATTAATACGATTGTAGCGTTCTACGATCTTATTCTTATAGTCGCCTCCTCTTCTCCATTGCGAAGCATGCTTGCTACATCTGGTGTCTGTGCAGCAATTATAAAGTGCGTTTACCTGCGACATTACACTAGCTTTTGTAGCCTTACGGTCACCACTGCTATATATCTTCTTATATAGGTCATCAAGTTTATGATAAATTTGCTGAAGCGACAACCCACAATAGCTACATTTATGTCCACCAGAGACTGCTGCCCTATGATTGCCACAATCACGCTCAACAAACTCGACACCATCCAACTTAGTCTTCAATTCAGCAAAACGGCGATAACCAGAATCACTACTATTCCATCCATGTGAACTAATGATTCCATCTATTTTACTTTTTAAGGCATCAATACGCTCCTGATAATTCTCCTTCTGCTTGTCAACCGAAACACGGTGGTTTTTGTTAGGACAAATGCCGGTACGTGAGATTTCGCCGATAAGCTCTTCGCACTCATTGCTCATATCAACATATTCGGCACTGGGCTTCAGTTCTGCCTCAATATCGAGCTCAATAACCTGCTTCTCTAAAAGAATCAATGTTTTGCTACCTTTATATTTGGCAATATATACTGGTAACATCACCACTTTTGTAGCCCCATTCTCCACACGGACAGATGGCAACATCTGCTTATCTGAAGGACGCAACTGCATCACACTGCTAAGTTGTTCACTACATGGATCGATGACACGTTTACCCTTGGTCCCACCAAAGGTTTTATCGAACTGCATCTTCGGTGACAGTTTTTTAACCTGCTTTTCCATATACGAGCGATCGAATAGAATAAGCACTTTTGACTCGCTTAAATTCTCCAGTTCGATGCTTACCTCACCTACACCATCGTCAACCTCTTTCAGATTGACAAATATATTACAATACGACAAATTTATCATCTCTTTGTCGTGGTTACTGCTTAAAGTAACCTTTTTCTGTTCATCTGCAAAGACTGCTGTCGCCATTAGGCAAAGCAACAAACTAACCAATATTTTTTTCATGATTAATCTCATTTTTTAGATAGATTACTTCATCAAATACTCAATGAGCGTTTTTTAGGAGCCTGTGGCTCAACGCTTGGTTCAGTAGGTTTCGGAGCAGATGGTTCCGGTTTGTCCTGGGCGAACTTCACCCATCCATTAGGCTCACCTTCCTCACGCACCCATTCAGCCACGCCTTGATCCTCTGGATAAGGATAGGTATTCTGGGCATGATACATCTGATATTTCAGATAACGCTCTACGCGCAACACCAAGTCTTTAATAGATGCCAATACGCCCATTTCTTTAATCGTCAGGCATACATGTCCCTTGAAACTACCTGAATAACGGATGTTCGGGTGCCACACATCTGAAATGAAGGTAAAGATAGGATTGCCATCTGCCGATGGATAGTTGTTGGGAAGAACAACACTCATTTTATGCAAATCGCCGAAAATAGGTTTACGCGGTTTCTCTTCGCCTTCTACACCTATAATACTCTTACATCGATACAATATTTCATATTCAGTAGGTAGGCCCGTGAGGGTCTTTCTGCGAATTATATACGATAACGAAGGTTTGAACGGATTTGCGCTCTCTCTACGACGTTTTTCGCATAGAGCATCCAAGTCTTTCCACTCCTGAAACAGACGTGCGTCTCGTCCTTCCAATTTCTTCTCATCTATTCTACTTATTGCTGGATTCATAATATTTGGAAATTCAGGTTAAAAAGTTTATAAGACCATTCTCTATCCTGCGATAGGCACAGAAATAAGATGCAAATGGTCTAATGGTTGAATATCATAATCTATCAGCGCCATCTCGCGGCCGTCCTCGTCTTCAAACTCCAGCACCGCGGGTTCTTCATCATCATCCATCAACTTACCCAACAGATATTGAATGGGGTTGCCTCCATTATCCATCTTCGGCAGTTCAAAAACTTGAATGATACTGTCAATTTGCTCACGAACAGTTTTGTTCGGGTCAGTCACTTTCACTTCAATCTCATCGTATGCCGTACCATCGATAGTAAGCAATACGATAAACTCATCTTGATAAAATTCCTGGTCAGTCATAGTTATTCAATTTTATATTATTTATGCTTTTAGTTCAACATATGCCATAGTTAGTATATTTACTGAGAGCGTCTTCTACTTTCTTTTCTTCCTCTTTCTTCTTTTTTTGATCTTTTACATAATCATTTATTGCGTTCTCACCTGTTTCTAAGACATGGTCTTTATACCACATTTCATCAGCAAATGTTCTATCACTCATTTCTTCAGCAACCTTTTCTGTTTTTTCAACATTTTTTCTTGCTTTTTCTTCATTCGCTTTCGCCTTATCCGCTTTTGCTGCCGCCTTATCTGCTTCAGCTTTAGCTTCTTGAGCTTTGGCTAGTTCTTGTTCAGCCCTTTCTTTTTCAGCCTTAGCATTACTTACTTGCAGATCAGCCTCTTTTTTTGCATTCCTAGCATCCACATAGTTACTATCAGCGATAGCCTTGTCGGCAGTAGCTGACGAAACATCCATATCTGCTTTAGCCTGATCAACCTTAGCTGAATTATATTCTAAATCTGCCTCTTGTTTCTTGGAGGATGCAGCATCATATTCGGCATCAGCTTTTGCTTTTCCTTTCTCAGCATTGCTTACTCTGGCGTCAGCATCAGCTTTTGCCTTACCGGCATTAGCAAATTCAGCATCAGCACTGGCCTTGTCGGCAGAAGCCATTGAGGCGTCCATATCTGCATTTGTCTTTTCTATCTTGGCAGATTCATAATCGAAGTCACCATCTGCATTTCCTTTCTTTGTATTATTAAGATTTGCATCTGCATCTGCCTGAGCTTTCTTTGCATTATTATAATTAGTGTCAGAGGAAATCTTTTCTGCAGAAGCTTCAGATGCTCTTGCATTTGCATCGAACTGAGCCTCTTTAGCATTTCCATATTCTGCATCGGCTTCAGCCTTTTTCTGACTCGCACTCTCGTATTCGGCATCAGCTTTGGCTTTCCCTTTTTCCGCGCTGCTTGCTTTTGCATCTGCGTCGGCCTTTGCCTTATTAGCGTTGTCTAAGTCTGTTTGCGCCTCTTTCTTCGCACCTTTGGCTTTATCCAAATTAGCTTGAGCGGCTTTTTGCCCATCGGTTGCAGCATCGAGATTCATATCTGCTTCTACCTTATTAATCTTTGCAGCATCGACATCCACTTGTGCCGCTCTTGCATTTAAATGAGCGTTGGCAACATCTACATCACTTGGGATATTGTCCAAATTCTTTCTAGCATTACTAACATCAATATTTGAAGCAGTTTTCATAAGACTCTTATTAAGTCCTTTGAACTTTCCTGTTCCAGCAGCTGTTCCTAAAGCGCCTATAACGGCATCGGCTCCAGAAGAAATACCTTCTCCATACTGCCCTTGTGAAATAGAAATAGTAGCGTCAACGGTGTTGGCAAGTGCTTCTCCTGTCCCTGTCACGACATTTCCAACTTTCCCAACCTTTTCCACTGTCCCCGCTTTGCTCAAGTTGGTTGTAATCTGTTCTATCTTGAGTCCTATCTGACCGAGTTTTGCAAATCTGGAGGTAAGAGCCGCCTTCTGTGCAAGACCTGCGAGACGAACTATACCCTTTTTCCCCAACCCTGCTAATGGACCTATAGCACCTAACACATTCGCAACTAATTGTGCATTGCCTTGTAGTGTGGAAATCCAGTCTGGTCCCATAAATCCATTGTAGGTGTTAGGTGCCAGTCCTTGACCACAATGCTTTATATCAATAGTTCCTATTCCCCAACAAAAACATGTGCTATTCTTTGTCAACACAGGAGTCTTTCCTAAAAGGTTCTTTGTCAAAGGAATCCAAGGAGTAGGAGCCATAGTCGCTCCACATGGCATTGGAACAAGTGTGAATTTGCCGCCATGAGCCGCAGTGGCTGCCGCAGTGGCTAAGGCGACAGCTGGATTCAAAAGATTGAAGCACACGCCAAAACTAGGAATATTAACTACCGGCAGACAGTCTTTTATTGTTGCGACGTTGCCCAATGTTTTTCCAATGCTGCAACGGTTAACAGGAATAACCATCAATTGTCCGAAGGTTGCCCCCCATGTACATCTTAATACAGCATTTGCTGTAACAATATCATCTGATGTGCTTGAATGGAATCCATTTTTCGGGATAGGCTGAAGATCCATTTGCTTTTCAGCAGCCTCAATAGTCTTTAGATCTTCCTCGGCAGAATAGTCTTCAGCATTAACTTGGGGCGCATAATCATCAAAGACACCAAGTTTCTTGAATGTGTAGTCCCATGAGTCCATCATGTTGTTATTTATCCCAACAACAGCATTGACGACATAGTCAGTTACAACTTTTTTTTCCTCGTTCTCTTCTGCCATATCCTTATTTGCTTATAGCAAAATGGAAAATCCATTAATTCATAGATATGAGTGCTCCCTCAACAATCAGTGTACCACCGCTTGAAATAGAAGCCGAACCACCTGATTTCAATGTAAGTTGCGCTCCTGCCTTTACTGATGCATTTGGTGTTGTTACTTTTAATGATTGTGTCGCATCACATGTCACTTCAGATGCATTTTGTTTGATTGTCTTCGATTTAACATCAGTGGTTTCCGTCACTGTCTGCTTGAAATTCTCAGATTTTTCCGTCTTCTGATGTGTCACATCAACGGTCATGTCATTCTTTGCAGTGACTTTTATATTATGTCCGGCTGTCATGATGATATCATTATCAGCAGACAACTCTATATTTCCTTTTGACTTGAGTTTTATCAGTTTGCTGTCAGTGGAGAGAAGAACCTCATAATTATGTGTATCATTATCGTATATTTTTATAAAGCCCCCATCATTGTAATCTTCATCTCCCATGTTGTCGTGAATTTCAATAGTATGCCCACTTGAGGTACGGATAGCTTTAACATTATTATTACCTGGATACCAGCTATCCTCAACCTCCCCCACTGCAGGCCCATAATGTGAACCATAGACAAAAGGTCGCTCAAAATTCCCACCATCAAAACCGACATAAACCTCACTGAACAATTCTGGAATCAAATGAGTTCCAAATTTTGAGCTTTTACCAGAATTACCTGTATAAGGCTGTACTACGTGAATCCATGGAGTCCAGTACTTAGGATCAGTCTTCGTCTGATGTCTTATAGCAGGCATATTAAATCTAACCTTGACACGTCCCCAATGCTTTGGATCTTCTGTATCAACCACAAACGCCCTTAGAGGATGGTTGCAGACCGGATGTATGGTCGGATCGAGATAAGGAGGATAGTCTATGGCAGCAGTAATACCTTTAAAGAAATTAGAATATAGCTCATCAGAAGTAAAACGGTGGACAACCTCCGTTATAAGAATCTCATCCTGCTGCACTACACTCTTATCTTCGGAAGACTCGTTGCTGATATAATTGTCCTTAATGGTGAGTTTTGTTCCTATTTTCATTTGGGAACAATAACTTTTCCCTTTGTAAATCAGCATATTGGCACGCCGACCTTGTTTAAAAGCATTGGAAGCTTCCCTAAAAAGGGAATCATCGTCGCTACCTTTTTTCGCATCTTCGTCTCGCTCCATATGTAACGACTCAATTTCATGACCTGTATTATATTGCCAATTATCATTGCTTGCCTTAAAAACCAAATCGTTCAATTTATTACCTGTATCATTTTGTTTTTCCGCAGCAATTCCATGGCCAATACCAATATCATTATATAAGAATTGGAAAAAATGGTGTTTTACATGAAATGTTTGCAAACTGGCACTATATTCTGGAAGGTCTTGGCTTGGATATGTCAACGTAATACTATCTTGATGACTGAATTTTCCAAAATGAAGTTCCTTTCCGTTGTTGAACATCCATTCTCCATGACGTTGTGCCTGACGTTGTAAAAACTGATAATTGTTTTCGTTATATTGAACGGTAAAGAATAACGCGTCTTCTTTTTTAGGCTGCACTTCTGCTTTTACACTCGTGCGTTTTAACACATCATTCACAATATCAGATAGTGTCATTTCATTATAAATCTCAAAATCAGGAGCATCTTTTAATACTACATCCTTCGTTTGAGCAACTACCCTGATAGCATATTCTGAACCTTTTCTCGAAGCTCTGGCCGATGTTATAAAGCCCTCGAACTCAATGTCGGAATTCTGAGAACCAGTTGCGAAGCCTGAAATTTCCTGCTCCATAGAGTTGGTCTGCAAGCTAAGCTTGACATCCTTGCCGATAATCGAGCCGCAAGTGGTAAATTGTATCTCGTTGATGCTCTCCTCGGGTGTCTTACATAACTTGAATTCTAACTTGCATGGTTCAAGCAATTTCTGTGTCAGCTTAAACTCATCAAGACTATATTTTACCCCATCCAACTCTATGTTGAACTGTTTCGACACCGCATCATTGATGCTCACCGATATGCTTTTCACAGATATTGACATAGCTCTATCCTCTAAACCTTTTAATCAACAAACCAGTTTACGTCCAATCGTTGTTATATTCGGCAGTGTCATTGCTACCCACAATAATAACTTCGGCAACAATAGTCACACGAGTATGCATCAAACGGGAGTCGTGGTCATTAAAGTAATCTTCTAATTCTGTACAATAGGCATTCTTGAAATTGATAGTCTTGTAGCTACGCTTATTCTTTTGTGAATAGACCACAAACTTAAACACTCCTGAATACACTTGTGTCTTACTGAACATCCACTTATAGAAGAAGACATTGTCGTCACTCCATGATGGCATCACAAAGGTTATAGCACCGCCACGCGGGCGAGTAGATGGTTTTCCAGTGCTGTCAGTAGCCTGATAAAACCGATATTTACATTCCACAATACCATATTTCTTACCTGCAACCTCTATTTTGCCATGGAAGGAATCGTTCTCACTACCAGCCTCAACACTACCACCTAACATGTCGCTATTGACAGACCTTGCAGCACTCATTGCACCATCGATAGTAGGCACACTGCTTGTTATATCACTCAAATCACCAAGGAAACTATCAAGTCCTCCCTGTAGTTTGTTCACTGTATCACCGACAGCCCTTTCCGCTGCATCCTTTATCTGGTTAGCCGCATTCATGGCTTTGTCAATGGCGGCATCCGCCTTACCAGTAAGGTCGCTGACAACAGAATCTATTTTGTCCGAGACAGCATTTGCGGCATCACTTAGCTTATTGGAGGCTTCGTCTATCATAGAACCAACCTTGTCGACAGCGGAATCGGCAGCATCGGCAATCTTATTCTTCACCTCATCGACCTTTTCCATGGCTTTGTCTGCCATCTCTTTGGCCTCATTAGCTATCTCATTGGCCTTGTCTTCTATCTTATTGGCTATTTCCTTCGCCTCGTTCTCAATATTTTCAACCGTTTCCTTTACCTTATTCTCTACTTCGTTGACAATATTCTGAGCCTTTTCCTCTATTTGATTGGCAATTTCTTTAGCTTCGTTTTCAAGTTTTTCAAACTCTTCTTTAGCTTTCTCACCTAACTCCTCAGCTTTTTCTTGAATCTCCTTGGCTTTGTTTTCTATTTTATCGACGGCCTCTTTCGCTGTGTTTTCAATTTGCTCAACGGTATCCTGTATTTTCTCTTCCACCTGAGCAGCAATCTCTTTGGCTCCATCCTCTATCTTCTTCGCTGCCTCAGTGGCCTGTTCCTGAATATAATTGATACCATCCTCTAGTTTTTCTGTTACAGCTTTGGCTTCTTCCTGAATTTGGTTGACAGTATTCTGGACTTGCGACTCAAGATTTTGTGCCATTTCTGTGGCTTTTGCTTGAGCATCGTTGATACCGCTTTCAATCTGACTGCCTATTTCTGAAGCCTTAGATTGTACGGTATCAATGCCATCTTGAATTCCGCTCTCGATGCGGCCAGCCACCTCTTGGGCCTTATTTTGTACATCATTGATACCACTCTCAATTCGATTGCCGACCTGCTCGGCTTGCTGTTGAAGCTGCGATGCCATCTGGTCGGCTTGCTCCTGCAACTGTGTTACTGCCTGTGATGCTTGATTCTGTACTTCTTGTATTCCATCCTCTATCTGAGTCGTCAGTTGCTGGGCTGTATCTTGCAACTGCGTAACAGCATTCTGTGCCTGTTGCTGTACTTGTGCCACAGCACTTGCAGCCTGAGCACTTGCCTGACTGGCTGCTTGTGATGCTTGTTGCTGAATATTTGTTATACTATCTTGTATCTGGCTGCCCATCTCTTGTGCTTTAGACTGCAACTGATTGACACCGTTCTGGGCTTGCTCTTGAATAGACGAAACAGCATTCGATGCCTGTTGTTGCAAGCTATTAGCACCCTCTTGTAATTTGTTGCCCATGTCCTGAGCAGAACTCTGTATCTCTGAAGCAACACTCGAAGCCTGTGATTGTATCTGTTGGGCTGTTTCCTGCACCATATTTTGAGCGGAACTCATAGCCTGCTCCATTTGTCCGGCAACACCTTGAGCGGTGTCCTGTATAGCACTCGCAGCATTCTGGGCTGTTGACTCTATTTGACTAACTGCATTTTGAGCAGCATTCTGCATGGAACTAGTAGCGTTTTGAGCAGCTGACTGAACTGTGTTCACAACATTTTGTGTCATGCCCTGGGCAGTGTTCATGGCATTATTCGCTGCGTTCTGAACGGAACTGGCGACATTCTG
>CACZRN010000061.1 GCA_902783625.1 uncultured Prevotellaceae bacterium | reverse complement strand
TCTTATGCACAGGATGATCGTCCCAATGTAATAATAATATATACGGATGATCATGGAACGCTTGATGCTAATTGCTATGGTGCCACAGATCTTTATACACCCAACATTGATTCGTTGGCAGCACATGGCGTCAGCTTCAGCAGATTCTATGGTGCGCCTGTCAGTTCTGCATCGCGAGCCTGTCTTCTGACGGGTCAGTATGCGAAGCGTGCAGGTGTTACTGGCAATGCAGGATGGACAGGTATCCCTGTCGGAAAGGAGACAATGGCCGAACGCATGCGTGCCAATGGCTATCAGACCGCCTGCATAGGAAAATGGCACCTGGGTTCTTGGAACGAATATCGGCCCACACAGCGAGGCTTCGACTATTTCTGGGGATTCCTCGGAGGTTGTGTTGACAGCTATTCGCATTATTACTACTGGTGGGGTCCAAATGTCCATGATCTCTATCGCAACAACACCGAGATATGGCAACCTGGAAAGTTTTTCACAGAGGGCATGGTGGAGGAAGCCCGTAAATTTATTACCAATCGCGATAAGCAACGGCCTTTCTTTCTATATTGGGCGGTTAATATCCCTCACTATCCATTGCAGCCGAAAGAGAAATGGATTGAATACTACTCAAGTCTGCCAAATCCGCGACGCATGTATGCGGCTTTCCTATCAACATTCGATGAGTATCTTGGGGAGTTCCGTACGTTTCTCCGTTCGCAAGGGTTAGATAAGAACACCATCATCATCTTCCAGGCCGACAATGGTCATAGTACCGAGATTCGCGGCATGGGCGGAGGAGGTTGGTGTGGTGATTATCGTGGAGGAAAGTTTTCGCTATTCGAAGGTGGTATAAGAGTACCTTGTATAGTGTCGTGGCCAGGACATTTCCCCGAAGGTGAATGGAGAGACCAGACAGCCATGTGCATAGATTGGCTACCTACGCTTGCAGAAGTGTGCCGGTTCAGCGTCGATGACATGGAGATTGACGGCAATAGCATCGTCAGTCTCATCAAAGACAAAAACGCTTCGTCACCCCACGATGTCCTACATTTTGATTTTACAGATCAAGAATGGGCTGTAATGCAAGGAGATTGGAAATTGCTATATAATGCTATAGATGTAAAACCTAACGACAAGAATGAGACTATTGAAGGACTATTCCTCTCCAACATTGCTCGTAATCCCTCTGAACAAATTGATTATCAAAAACAATATCCGGAAAAAGTGAAGGAACTCAAAGCATTGAGAGACTCATTTGTTGCGTCACTTCCGACCAAAAAAGAATAAAAGATATGAAAAAAGTCATTCTCCTCACACTGGCCTTTGGACTGACAGCTATTGTTAGTGCGCAGACCAACTATGCTGAACTAGTTAATACCCTAATAGGCACAAAGGGAACCGGACTAACGTCTGGTTACCTCTATCCCGGGGCAACATATCCTCACGGTATGGTTCAGTTTACTCCGTCGTATTTTTGCAAGCAGGCTGGTTTTGTTATTAATCAGAATAGTGGTGGCGGGTGTGAGCATATGGGTAATTTTCCGACATTCCCAGTAAAAGGAAAACTAAATGTTTCTCCTGACATGATTCGCAATGCTCGCATTAATATAACTGAAGAAAAAGGACATGCCGGCTATTATGAGGCGATGGTTCAAGAGGATATTCACGCTGAGCTTACCGTTACTCCCCGCACAGGCATGGCTCGCTACAGCTATCCCGCTGATACTGACTATGGCACGGTTATAATCGGTGCCGGTATTGCTGCGACGCATATAAAGGAAGCTGCGGTTGCGATAACGGCTCCCAATAGGTGCGAAGGATATGCCGACGGTGGTTATTTTTGTGGTATTCGCACGCCGTATAAAGTGTATTTTGTTGCCGAATTCGATGCCGATGCTGTAGAGACTGGAACATGGAAGCGTAAGGTGTTGCATCCTGGCGCTACATTTGCCGAAGGTGAATTCTCGGGCGTCTATTTCACTTTCGACACTAAGAAAAACAAGACGGTGCAGTATAAGGTTGGTGTTTCTTATGTCTCAGTGGAGAATGCCCGGGAGAATCTCCGCACAGAGAATCCCCGCTGGAGTTTTGATGCTGTCAGAAACGATGCGGAGAAGAAGTGGAACGAAATGCTTTCGCTGATAGATGTAGAAGGAGGAAGCCAGAGCCGACGTACACAATTTTATACCCATCTCTATCGTGCTTTTATCCATCCGAGTATCTCGAGCGATGTGAATGGTGAATACATGGGTGCTGATTGGCGTGTGCATAAGACGAATGCCGTTCAGTATTCACAGTTCAGCAATTGGGACACATACCGCACTCAGATACAGCTACTTGCAATGTTGGAGCCTGACGTTGCCTCAGATATTGTACTCTCACATCAGGATTTCGCCTTGCAGTCGGGTGGTTCTTTCCCACGTTGGGTGCTTGCCAATGTTGAGACCGGCATCATGCAAGGCGACCCCTCCTCAATTCTCGTTGCTAATGCTTGGGCTTTTGGGGCGCGTAACTACGACCCGAAGCCGCTTTTCGAGATTATGCGGAAGGGTGCAGAGCAGCCTGGGTCGAAATCGCAGGATGAGGAGACTCGTCCGCATTTGAAGCAATATCTTGAGAAGGGATACATGAATGCGTCGATGCAGCTTGAGTATACATCGGCCGACTTTGCAATAGGTCAATATGCACTTCATGCCATCGGCGATGAGTTTGCATCATGGCGCTATTTCCATTTTGCGCGTTCATGGAAAAATCTCTTCTGTAAGGAGACGGGATGGCTCCGTTCACGTAATGCCGACGGTTCGTGGAAGAATCAGGGCGACGACTGGCGTGAGGCTACGTACAAAGATTATTTCTGGATGGTTCCGTATAATATAAAAGGTCTTATCGATATCATCGGTGGCAGTGCAGAGGCAGAGAAGCGACTTGATGAGTATTTCAGTCGTCTCGATGCCGGCTATGGCGATGAATGGTTTGCCTCTGGAAATGAGCCGTCGTGGGGAATACCATGGGTGTACAACTGGACAGGTTCGCCGTGGAAGACGCAGCAGGTTGTGGCCCGCACATTGCGTGAGCAATACACTGATCGCGAGAACGGTCTGCCTGGTAACGACGATCTCGGTTCCATGGGTGCATGGTATGTATTTGCGTCAATGGGATTATACCCCGAAATACCTGCTGTTGCAGGATTTTCAGTTAATACTCCCGCATTTCCACGTATCACCGTTCATCTGCCGAAGTCGAATATAATCATAGAAGGTGGCAGTGAGCAGAATATCTATACCACTTCATTGCGCCTCAATGATGCGATTGTCAATGGTACATGGATTCCATGGGAAGATCTTTGTAATGGAGCGCGTCTGCAGTTCCGCACTTCTAAGCATCCTGATAAAAAGTGGGGAACTAAAGTCTTGCCTCCGTCGTTTGAATAATCATAATTGTTTTTTTTGCAATGGTTCAAAACTGATAGATATTGATTCAAGTTTTATATTCGATTTGATATATTAGCATTAATTTTGCCAACGTCATAAGTATCACGTTTATAGGATAAATAAGTATATGAAGAGTATTAAGTATTTTATCTCTTGTGTATGTCTTTGCGGAGCATCGCTTTTGGCTGTCGATGCCCAGCCGCTCGCTGGAAAAGAATACCATTGGGCTTGGACAGGATGGGAGCGTCCTGCCGGTGTTAATCCGATAATATCGCCCAACGCAAATAGCGTGTTCTACTGTCCGATGAAGAATACTCCAATGAAATGGGAGGAGAGCGACACTTTCAATCCTGCCGCCACTATTATTAATGATAAGGTGGTTGTTCTCTATCGTGCCGAAGACAATTCTGCCACAGGTATAGGCACCCGTACTTCTCGAATAGGCTATGCCTCAAGCGATGATGGTCTTCATTTCAAGTGTGCAGGCGCTCCGGTATTGTACCCCGATGCAAATGACAACGCCGCTGCCGATGAGACTCCAGGTGGATGTGAGGACCCGCGTGTCTGCATGACTGAGGACGGACTCTATGTGATGATGTATACCCAATGGAATCGCAAGCAAGCAAGACTTGGTGTCGCCACGTCTCGAGATCTTATTACGTGGACAAAGCATGGCTCACCGTTTGCAAAGGCATATGGAGGTAAATTCGCTCATGTGTTCTCTAAGTCGGCTTCGATAGTGACAAAGATGAAGGGTGGCAAACAAGTGATTGCAAAGATAAACGGCAAATATTGGATGTATTGGGGTGAGCAGTTTGTGAATGTCGCCACGTCGACCGACCTTATTAACTGGACTCCTATGGTTGATGCAAACGGAGATTTTCTTAAGGTTATCGAGCCGCGTAAAGGTTATTTCGATAGTCAACTTACAGAGTGCGGCCCTCCTGCTATAATAACCAAGCATGGAATCATATTGTTCTATAATGGCAAGAACGATGGTGGTGTGGCTGGCGACAAACGCTATACAGCCAACTCATATTGTGCTGGTCAGGTGCTCTTCTCGAAGAGTAATCCTGCTAAAGTGATTGATAGGCTTGACAAGCCGTTTTTTATTCCAGAGGCAGTTTTCGAGCGTAGTGGACAATATCCAGCTGGTACTGTTTTTATAGAAGGACTTGTTCCTTTCAAGGGGAAGTGGTATCTATATTATGGTTGCGCCGACTCGCGTGTCAGCGTTGCAGTGTATAATCCCAAATGATGATATAGAGCCTTGGTATAGAGTTGTCAAAGTTCTCTCCTTTGGTTTCTGTTATGTTGAATGATTAGTTTATAGTTATATATATAACTTATTGAATTCTAAGATTTTTCAGTATTGGGTTTTGAGGGCGGATGCATATGTGTCCGTCTTCTTTTTTTGTTTTATTCAATTCAAATACCTTAGTTGTCTATCTGTTTTTTTCGTTTTAATGATAACAAGACACTATAATTCTTGGAAAAAACCATAATAAAAATGATTTTTTTGCAGATTGGTTCAATCTTTATATTTTTATGTTCGATTTTTATATCCCCATATTTGTTTGGCCGTTAATTTTGCAAACAGATAAAACCTAACAATAGTATTCACATAATAACTCGACAGGCAATATGAACTTTACCGAATTCTATAAGACAAATTTTTCCAGGCTTGTGAGCTATGCCCAGATGTATCTTGGCAACGACGATGCCATGGATGTGGTACAGGATGTCATGACATCGCTGTTGGAAAAGCAGAGTATAATGACATTTGTCGATGACATGAAGTCGTATGCATACACATCGGTGAAGCATCGTTGTCTTGATATCCTCAAGCATGAGACTTACAAACACGAGTATTGTCGTCGCACACTGATGGCTATGCGCGCAAGTCTCGAGATGGAGATGCAGAGCAACCAATCGCCTGTTAGCTTACATCTTGAGTTTAAAGAAACAGAGCATCATGCCAATCAGGCAGTATTGGAGCTTCCACGCAGATGCAGGGAGGTGTTCCTGTTAAGTAGGGTCGATGGCTTGCGATATAAAGAGATTGCCGATAGAATGAATATATCGCAGAACACAGTAGAGTGTCAGATGACTATAGCGTTGCAGAAGTTGCGCGCTCGTTTGAATGTGTCGTAACTTTTTCTGTCTTTGATTATATTATGGCTCGGAGATTTGCTCCGGGCCTTTTTTGTCTGTATTGTCATCTGTCCATCCAATAGTGCCGTTCCGCATCGGGCATCTTTTCAATGGCATAGCGTAGTGTAGTGCGTGGCATGGTGGCAGCGTGCTCGCTAAGGAAACTGCGCAGCAGATCGACAGACACATGCTTGCCCATCTCGCGCAGCATCCACCCCACAGCCTTATGCATCAAGTCGTGAGGGTGGTGGAGTAATTTCTCTGAATAGCGCAAGCACCACGATGGGTCGCCTTCTTGTAATGTTCTCAGCGTGCACACCACACTCATGCGCTGACGCCACAGGTTGTCAGACTCGGCAAGCGAATCGACCACCTCTTGCTTGTATTCTCTCTCTGTTATGTTATCGCTACCCAACAATGTCGGCAGCAGTAACCAGTGACCAAGTATCTTGGGCGCAGAGAGATCAACGAGGTCCCAGTTGTTAGCCTGTTCGGCATGATGCAGATACATGCTGAGTATCTCGTCGCGCTGACTGATAGCATTTGAGTCGTTAATCAGTCGTCGAGTTGCCAGTTTCTCAAACTTGCTCACCATCAGCAATAGTCCGCAGAGTCTCACCTCGTGCCACTTCGATGCAAGCAGCTGTGGTATTTCGTTGAGTATTGTTTCTTTTTCCACGCTCTTCACCACCTCTCTTGTCTGTGGCACTTTCAGTCCGAGAAACTCATCACCCTCGCCATATTCTCCAGAGCCTGTTTTGAAGAACTGCATGAGTATTCTTCGCTGCTCATCGTTGCGCAGCGATTCCATGTGTTCGATAATCTCTTTTGCCGTCATATCATTCGTTTTTGTCAGGTTGCCAAAGATGTCGTTTCATGTCTACCATGCCGTTACTGCTGAATGTTACGCCTTCATCCTCGAGCAGTATGCGTTGCTGACTCCATCCCGGTGCTGTGCGTCCCGTGGCATTTACCACTCGGTGACAATTATCTTTGCAAAAATACACATTATATTATATAAATCCATTTATTTCTCAAAAAACTGTTGCTGGTGCTTCTCCTTGCAAGGGTAAAAGCATGATGATAAACAATATGGCTACGATGAGTCGTAGCCATAATAAATTTGCGTTGTAAAATTGTGTGTGCTTGGTGTTATCGCTTTTTCCTGAAAATCATATTCATGGTGGAAGGGTCGAGTGGTTTAAGGTTTGGAAGTTTCAGACTCTTCACCATGTGCAGCGTACCTTGTTTATATTTTTTGAAGTGCTCGGTATTGAGGTGTTGTTGGTATGCAGACTCCGATGCATAAATCTCCAATATTCGGATATGTGTGGAGTCCTCAGCGCTCTGCATTGGGAACAGGCAAATCACTCCTGGTTCATGTTCCATCGACAGACGGTCGACATCGTTGGCAAATGAGAGGTATTCATCTAAATACTCGGGATAGACTTCTATTTCGGCAATGCGTACAATCATATTGTCGTAACAAGAGTCTTTTTTAGGCTTTAACCCACTAATGCCCCACAACCACTCAGCATTTTTGTGCAGAATCATCTCTTTGAAGGGTGCTAGATCAGGCTCGTCGTTGAGATAGCGGCGCATTGTTGAAAGGCTTGCTGTCAACACATTTGGTGCCACATAGGGATAGTCAGAGCCATAGAGAAGATGATCTGGTGTGGTGATGGTAAGTAGCATTCGGATTACTTCTGGTGAATGAGCTCCTGCCAGATCGTAGTAGAGTGCTGCGAGGTTTGCTTCCCAGTCAATCTCGCCAACCATCTTGTTGGCTTGCATCACTGTAGTGAGTGATTTCATCCTTGGTACAGCCAAGGGTAGGTAGGCACCGCAGTGTGGTACAATGATTTTCAGTTGTGGGTAGCGTGCTGGCACATTGCGTGTTATCATGTTTGCCACGGCACGTGTTGTCTCCGACAGATACTCCTGCATGGCGAGTGGTGTCTGATTCATCACTTGTTGATTAACAGGATTTGGTCTGTGGGGGTGCAGTACTATTATCGCCTTGCGTTCGTTTAGGACATTGAAGAGAGTGTCGAGTTCGGGTGTACCAAGATATTGACCATTGACGTTTGTAGCGAGTTTTATGCCGTCAGCCTTCAGCGTGTCGAGTGCGTAGATAGCTTCGCGGATGGCAGCGTTGACATCGGGTAGGGGCAGGGAAGCACAGAACATGAATCGTCCAGTGTTCTCTTGCCTTAATCTTGCGGCAGTCTCGTTAGTGGCACGCACCACTTTAGCCGATGTCGGTTGCGGTGCTGCCAGTGTTAGCACTGATGTCTGTATGCCTGCCTCGTCCATCCATTTCAGATGCGACTTTGCATCGTAACCAGGCAATGGAAAGCCCTCATCCATCAAACGGTTTTCTTGTTCCAATGCTGATGTCGACTCGGTTGTGATAATATGGCTGTGCACATCAATCACGCCCTGTGCTGATGCTATCGATGATATCATTGTGGCAAGTAGTATTGTTGTTTTTCTCATTTATTTGATTATCTTCTTACCGTCTTTAATAAACACTCCATGTGCAGGATTACCCATACGTTGACCACTTAGCGAATAGTACACGTTGTCTTCAATATTCACATTGACGCCAGTTATACCCGTTGAGCCCGATGTCAACGACAGCGTAACATTGATGCCTGTCTCGCCAGCTTTGAGAAATGTCCGCAGTTCACCAGCCGACATGTTGTCAATCTTACCCAGCCTTGTATAGCTCCACGAGTTGGTGCCATAGAAGATACATATGTTGCTGCCGTTATAGAGTACAATGTCTCCAGGCTGAGCATTTATTTGTTGATTACTTGTTGTGAGCGAGAATCCCAATGCTCCCCATATCTCGAAGTCGCCGCTTGAGTTGAGTCTGACATTCACTGGCCCGTTCTGCAGCCTTGCCACAAGTTCCTTTGCAGCCTGAGTGTCGGCAAGAGTGATGCTCTTGGTCTGTCCGTCGATAGTAATATACATTTTCGTATTATCTGTTGATGTTTTAAAAACTAATGTTTCCACCCATTCTGCAATCATGGATTCTGCACGGCTTCGGTTGCCGTTGTTTATCCACAGTGGGCTGCCCATAGATATTGCGTTGGGGACCAGTCGGTTGTAGTCGGCCACTACACCGCTGATACCGCTGCTGGCACTCGACACAATCAGCCCCACATTCTTGCCTGCCATCTGCTGTCCATAGTTAAACAGGAATGTCTGCATTATGGCTGCCATCTGACTCCACCACAGCGGTGTAACCACTATAATGTTGTCGTAGTCGTCGATGCTTGTCGTTACAGGGTCGATGGCAGGATAACTGCTTGCATCGTTTGGATTTGCATTAATAGCATTCAGCAGTTGAGTACCGAGAGCATAGCCGTTGGCGTCGTATTTCAGTCCCTTCTCTGTGGGTTTTATCTCCAGCACGTCGGCATCAATCTGCTTGGTGAGTGCAGTTACGATTTCACGGCAATTGTTCGTATAGCTATAGAAAGTTACCAAGGTCTTTGCCGATGCTCCGGTGCTCAACAGGCTGAGCAAAAGGGCAGCGATGATGATAAGTCTGTTTCTCATTACGTATTTGTATCTTATCATAGTGTAATACTCTGACATTAACTACTCTCAATAAAGAAATGGTAAATCGTGAGGCTACTCCATTGAATGTTCCCATCCGCCACGAGTGTCAATGCCTGTGGCATCGACCAATTTCTCAAGGCGTATCATCTCCTCTGCTGTCAGTTTTATCTTTGCAGCCTCTGCAGCCTCTACCACGTGGCGTTCCTTGGTTGCTCCGATGATGGGCAGCGTGCCTTTCGCTATGGCCCATGCAATGCCGATCTGCGAGCACGAAGCTCCGTATCTCTGTCCGATGGCAGTCATCTCGTTTGTCAGGGCCTCCAGCTGTGGCAGCACGGGGTTGTATTTCTTGCCGCGGTCGCTCTCTTCGGGTAGAGGGTTCTCCTTATTATATTTACCCGAGAGCGCTCCCTGCTCAAGTACCATGTATGCCCAGAACTCCATGCCGTTTTCCTTGCAATAGTCGAGCACCCCGCCTTTCTCGGAAGAACGGTAGAGCAACGAGAAGTGGTTCTGCACGGCGCTCACCCTGAAGCCTGCCTCGCCGAGGATTTCGTTGGCACGACGTATTTCAGCGATATTATGGTTCGACACCCCCACGCGCTTCACCTTGCCCGACTTGAGCAGTGGTATCAACCCTGGTGTCCAGCGCTCAACGTCCATGGGATTGTGAATCCAATAAATGTCTATATATCCGCAGCTCATGCGCTCAATCGAAGCATCGGCCATCTTCTCCACTGAGTTCTCGTAAATCTCCGCAATCTGCGGCGTGAACTTTGTTGAAATGAGCACATCCTCGCGTTTCATGTCTTTCGCCAGCATGCCCACTATCTTCTCCGACTCGCCCATGCCGTAAACCGTTGCTGTGTCCCACAGGTTCAGCCCTGCCCTCATGGCAGCGTCGAATACCGGTTTCAGGTTCTCCACATTGGTGTTGCTTCCGAACACCGAGTCGCCTCCAAATGCTCCTGCACCCCATGCCCAGGTGCCTAATGCTATCTTTGTCATACTTAATTGTTTTTTATTTGCTCTGCTCATATAACCCCTGGCAGAGCATGATGATATAAATGATAGTGCAAAATTACTGCCGAAAAGCGTTACCGTCGCTAAACCATTTACGGATAAATCAACCAATTTTACTGATTTTCGAAAAAAACATATACCTTTGCGCTATATTATGGAAAATATATTAAAGGTACACAGTGTCAACGACTATGCCCGGTATATCGGCGCACCGGAGCTGCATCCTCTCGTCGCGGTGATACATTACGACGAGCTGGAGCATTGTCGCCATTCTCTTAACAACTACGATGTCTATGGTCTCTTCATCGGCGATGAAGAGCTCGAGGACCTGTCGTATGGGCAGCTGCAGTATGATCTCCACCGCCATGCCCTGATGTGTGTCGCCCCCGGTCAGATAGGCGGCAAGACCGATACGGGTGAAGAGATACATACCAAGGGCTGGGCGTTGCTCTTCGATGGCGAGCTGCTCAACGGCACCGATGTCGGGCGGCGCATGTCGTCGTACACCTTCTTCTCGTACAACATCAGCGAGGCATTGCTCATGACCGACGAGCAGCGGCATACCATCGTGACGCTGTTCGAAGCCCTCCGTGCAGAGCTCTCGTGCCACGACGACCATCACGTGCACAGTATCGCAGTCGCCTACATCGGTCTTATCCTCGAGCATGTGTCGCGTTTCTATGCCTTGCAGCTCTCCTCACCCGCGCCAGCCACCGCCGATCTGCTCAGTCGCTTCGAGAATCTGTTGAAGCGCTACTACGCCGACGCCGTCTACCGCCGTCAGGGACTGCCCACCGTGCGATACTGTGCGCAAGAGTTGTTCCTGTCACCCAACTATTTCGGCGACCTTGTCAAACAGCTCACTGGCGACACCGCCTCCAATGCCATCCGTCGCTTCCTTATGCATCGCGCCCGTAACCTCATCGTCAGCGGCCACACCGTGAGCGAGACAGCCGCCATGCTGGGGTTCGACTATCCGCAACACTTCACGCGTATGTTTAAGAAATACTACGGTCTATCGCCCCGAAGCTACGCAAAGCGCGATTTGAAATAACACTTTGTCGTCTGTCTTTTTGCATCGTCTTTTGAAAAATCTGCTAGCAAAATTTTAATTAAAGAGCCTCTCTGCTGCCATTAAAGTGCCTCTTGATTCGAAATTTTGCTAGCAAAATTTTTTGTACGGAAAAACACATTTGGTTTCTCATCGTTTATTCAATCTCCCCCAACAGGACAAAAAAACGCAAAAGTGGCGCAAAAACAGCCGTCGCTTTTAGTGTTAAACGCCACGTGATTCGTCATATAAAGAAATGAACCATAAAACGAAAAGCGATATGAACATTATGAAGCATGCCCTTGTGGCATTTGCGGCGCTGCTGCTGCCGACGACCGCCCGCAGCCAGCAGGTGGAGCCGTTCAAGGCGGGCGACCGTGTGGCGTGGGTGGGCAACAGCATCACCGACGGAGGACACTATCACTCGTATGTGTGGCTATACTATATGACGCGGTTGCCCATGCAGCCTATGTGGATGATGAACTGCGGCATCGGCGGCGACACGGCAGAGAATATCCTCGCGCGGCTGGACGGCGATGTGTTTGCGAAAAACCCTAACGTGGTGACGCTGACATTCGGTATGAACGACTCGGGCTATTTCGAGTATAACGGCGACGATGCCGAGGCGTTTGGTAACCGTCAGGTGGCAAAGAGCCGCGACAGCTTCCTGAAGATAGAGAAGCGGCTGAAGGGGCTGACGGACACGCGCATTGTGATGATAGGCACCTCGCCCTACGACCAGACATCGACATTCAACGACAATGTCTTTAAAAACAAAAACGACTATATGCGGAAGATTATCGCCTTCCAGGACTCTGCGGCACGGCAGAACGGCTGGGAGATGATTGACTTCAACGAGCCGATGCTCGACATCAACGCCCGTGAGCAGGCGAAGAATCCTGACTTCACCATTGTGGGCAACGATCGTGTGCATCCCGACAACGACGGGCATATGGTGATGGCTTACCTGTTCCTGAAGGCTCAGGGCATGGCGGGGAAGAAGGTTGCCGACGTGGAGATAAATGCCAAGGGGCAGAAGGTGGTGAAGAGCGACAACTGCACCGTGACGGATGTGAAGAACCTGCGCGGCGAGGTGACGTTTGACTATCTTGCCGATGCGTTGCCTTATCCCCTCGACACCATTGCCCACGGCTGGGGCATGAAGCGTCCGCAGGCCGATGTGGTGAAGGTGGTGCCCGAGTTTATGAGCGAGATGAATGACGAGCACCTGAAGGTGACGGGGCTGAAAGGCAGCTATCGTCTCAGCATCGACGATGTGCTGATTGACACCCTCACGGCCAGTGAGCTTGCCGAGGGCGTGAATCTGGCAACATACCGCCATAGCCCGCAGTATCAGCAGGCATGCGCCATCATGGCATTGAACGAGGAGCGGTGGGAGATAGAGCGCCGTTTCCGCGACTATGCATGGCTGCAGTACGACTTCTTCATGCCGCGTGGACTGCTCGAGGCAAACAACGAGAAGGCAGCCGAGGTGTTCCGCGAGGGAGAGAAGGCCGACGGATGGGTGAGGGCACGACGTGAGATATACGACAAGATGATTCATCCCGAGGTGAGAGAGATGTACAACAGGCAGATGGAGATGATGGTGAGGAAGATTTACGAGATAAACAAGCCTCTGCTCCGACATGTGGTGCTTACACCGGTGAAATAATTCATAGTGTAGAGTGTAGAGTGTAGAGTTAGCTGACGCTGATTCTCTTAATATATCTGAAGTTCTATGACCTCCCCGCGGGGCTGCTTCGGTCAGATCTTTGGAGATACATTCGCGAGAATTCCCGTTATCGTTAACGTTAATAAAATGATAAATTCTCTAAACAGAATAGTCTTTGCCGCATTGCTGTGCCTCGGGTGCGCAGTTGGCGTTTATGGCGGCGACATCATTAGCTTGAACAGTGATGCCGGTACCAAATGGCAGTTGTTCCCCGTGGGTAATACGTTGCATGTGAGAGTGGCGAAGGTGGGCTATGAACCCAGTGAGTATATCGACGGCATTGTGCCCGGCACGGTGCTGGCGGCGTATGTGGCTGCCGGTGAAGAGGAAGAGCCGTCGTATGGCGATAATGTATATAATATCGACGAGACGAAATACAACCAGTCGTATTGGTATCGCACCACATTCCATCGCCCTGCTGCCGACGGCAAGAGGGTGGTGCTGGTGCTCGAGGGCATAAACCGCTATGCAACGGTGTATCTGAATGGGAAGAAGCTGCAGCAGGTGCGTGGACATGTGATGATGATGCGCCATGATATCACTGATATGCTTGCCTACGAAAACTGTCTGGCTATAAGGGCAGAGATGCCTGCTGCCGAGTTTCTGCCACGGACATCGAACTTCGCCAACTACGTGATGCCTACATATGTGGCTAGCCATAGCTGGGACTGGATGCCTTATGTGCCAGGACTAAACTGCGGCATAACAAACGATATTTACTTTGAACTGACAGGCGATGTCACCCTCCGCGATCCATGGGTGAGGAGTGAATTGAGCAACGACAACTCGGAGGCGACGCTGAAGATGCAGACAAGTGTGGTGAATCTGAGCGGTGAGGCAAAGACTGCTACGGTGACTGCCACGCTCATGCCTGGCGGAATGAAGACGAGCAAAACCATAGCACTGGCGGCAGGCGACTCGATTGATGTGGCGCTCAACGACATGACACTCAACAATCCACTGCTATGGTGGCCTAATGGCAGCGGGCCGCAGAACCTCTATACATGCCGTTTCGATGTTGAAATTGACGGCGCAACAGTAGATACAAAGACTGCCACGTTTGGTGTCAGACGATATGAGTATCGTAAAGAAAACACCACGATGGTGGTGTATGTGAATGGTAAGAAGGTGTACTGCAAGGGAGGCAATTGGGGTATGAGCGAGTTTATGCTTCGTTGCCGAGGCGACGAGTACGACATGCGTATGCGACTACATAAAGACATGAACTTCAACATGATACGTCTGTGGACCGGCTGTGTCACTGATGAGGAGCTTTACGATGCCTGCGACAAATACGGCATAATGATATGGGACGACTTCTGGCTCACAGGTCCCTACACGGGTCTTACTGGTCCCAACGACCGAAAGGAGTTTGTGGCAAATGTCCGCGACAAGGTGATACGTCTGCGCAATCATCCGTCGGTGGCAATATGGTGTGGTTGCAACGAAGGATGGCCTTACGATGAACTCAACCAAGACATTATCAATGTTATCCACGACTATGATGCCGACGAGAGAGTGTATATACCCAACTCCCACAACGGCTATCCAACTCGTGCTCAATACGAGGCTCAGGATGGCAGCGGACTGGGACTGTCTGGCAGTGGATGGTGGACAAACTATCCTCCCGAGGAATACTTCGAGAAAGGACTGTGGGGCGGTGGCGGCGACCAAGGCGATAAAGTGGATTGGGGATTTCGTTCCGAATTGGGAATGGGGGCCTTCACCACATTTGAAAGCTTCAAAGAGTTTATGCCCGAAGAATATTGGTGGCCGCAAAACGAGATGTGGGAGAAACATTTCTTTAGCGATCAGGCTGCTTATGGAGGTGGTGCCTCGGCATCAAAATATTTCTCTACTGTCAACACCGGCTACGGTGAGTCTTCCAGTGCTGAGCAATTCTGCGAAAAAGCGCAGTTGATGAACATCGAGGTGATGAAGGCTATCTACGAGGGGTGGCAGGA
>CACZRN010000060.1 GCA_902783625.1 uncultured Prevotellaceae bacterium | reverse complement strand
AGCTGAAGAAGAAGAGCAAATACTCCCGCCGCAGCAAATACTCCCGCCGCAGAAGAAGATAAACGAAACAAAGAAATGTGGGGGATTTAGGGGTTATATAATATTTATCCATTATCCTTTTCAACTACCAACTATAATAGTTTCTTCATGAATAGTTCTATACTGAAATCATTACTCTCACTGATATTTCTTATCTTGTGCACGACGCTATGTGCACAGACATTTTACGAATCGTTCGATGGCTGCGAGGGCGTCGGCGGTAACGATGGCTATTGGAACAAAAGTACTGTTGCCGGCAATGTTGTCACCGACAATAGTGGATGGAAATTCGATGGAGCCTCAGTCCAAGGTAACAAATGTGCTCGACTTGGCAGTTCATCCTCGTCTGGTTATGCCGTCACCCCCGCTCTTGGCATAGATGGCGATGCCACACTCACCTTCCGCGCAGGTCCGTGGACAGGGTGGGCAAAGGAGTTGGAGATATCCATCACGGGAGGTGATGGAAAAGTTTCCACTAAGAATCTGAACATGGTAGAGGAAACTTTCACTGATTTCATAATTGAACTTTACGGGTTGAGCACATCGGCAAAGGTACGTATCGCTTCGCCGGCAAAACAGGGACGCTTTTTCCTTGACGAGGTGAAAGTGGTGCCTAAGAATCCAGCATTGCCATCTGTCACCCTCGATGGGGATATCACCGATGACAACAACACTACAGTCATAAGCGAGAATGTCGGTAAGACACTGAATGTGAAGATTGCCCGTACTTTGAAGGCCGATGGAGGATGGTACACGTTATGTCTGCCTTTTGATGTAGTGGCAGATGATATCACTACGGTGCTTGGCGGGGCGAAGGTTGAGACCATGTCGTCGCTGCGGATAAATGAGAGTGGTACTGAAATAACTTTCGCCAAGGCTGAGAGTGTGGAGGCGGGTACGCCATTCATTATTTGCCCGATAACAGACATTGCAGATGTGGTGTTCACGGAGAAGACCATCTCCACGGAATCGCCGCGCTGCGTGAGTCTTACGAATGCCAATGGCACATTCTCTTTTCGAGGTATATTCTCAGCAACAAGTCTGAAAAGCGACGGCAGCGAGCGTTTCCTATCGTCCGACGGTCGTAATCTGACAAAACCGAAAGGTGATAGTCAATTGAAGGCTCTCCGTGCTTATTTCGAGCTACCGGCAGAGAGTGAGGTCACGATTTCTACCTCGGAAAATACTGCCATTGTTTTGCCCGTAAGCACGTCGGCAGATGACAATCTCCTCTTTGATCTCCAAGGTCATCGATTAGCAGACGTTCCTCAACGTGGCATATATATCCATAATGGCAAGAAAATAGCCAATCATTAACATCTTTCTTGTATACTGAATTATATTTGTTTACATGCCGATGGGATGCTTTCGGATGCGAAGTGTCGATAGAAACAATGTAAAAAAAACTGAATTGTATTTTTTGGACAAATAAATTTGCTAGCGAATTTTCGAATAAAGAGGCTCTTTAATACCAATAAAAAGCCCTTTTAATGAAAAATTCGCTAGCAATTTTCTTTCACTTCAGTTGTAGTGTGTATTGTGTGGTGTCAGACTGTCTTTGCGATGAGGTGGCTCATGTATGCGACGAAGATGGCGAGGAGGATGAAGGCTTCCCAGCGCTCAATCTTGAGTCGCGACGCAGAGAACATCCACAGCAGTACGACGGAGCCGAGGAGGACCGCCATGTCGATGGGGGTGATGCCGGTGATGGTCATGGGGCATACGAGTCCGGTGATGCTGAGGATGAAGAGTATGTT
The DNA here is from genome assembly GCA_902783625.1 of uncultured Prevotellaceae bacterium. Lineage (GTDB taxonomy): Bacteria > Bacteroidota > Bacteroidia > Bacteroidales > Bacteroidaceae > Prevotella. Next base: position 16,188 of record CACZRN010000060.1, on the reverse strand, counting down.
GAAGACATTGGAGCCGAGGACATTGCCGATGGCTATGCCGCTGTTGCCCTTGCGTGCTGCTACTATGGTGGTGGCGAGCTCGGGGAGGGAGGTGCCTCCTGCGACAACGGTGAGTCCGATGACGGCATCGCTGACATGGAGTCGGTGGGCTACGTTGACGGCATGATCGACGAAGACATTGGAGCCTACGACGAGGAAGAGGAGTCCGGCGAGGAGGAGGAAGACGGACTTGGCGATGGTGTAGCCCTTAGGGGCTGTCTGGGGCTCGTCGGCATCTTTGGCTCCGTAGAGGGTGACGGTCATGAAGATGATGAAGAAGAGCAGTATGAGTGCTGCGTTGAGTCGTGAGAGGTGTCCGTCGAAGATAAGGAGTATGAGGACTACCGATGCGAGTATTGAGAAGGGCACGTCGCGACGTATGGTGACGGGGGATATGGTGATGGGTGCTATGGCTGCTGCGCATCCTGCGATGAGGAGGGTGTTGAAGATGTTTGAGCCGATGACATTTCCCACGGCGAGATCGCTGGTGCCTTTGAGTGCTGACATGAAGCTGACGCAGAACTCAGGCATCGAGGTGCCCATGGCGACGATGGTGAGTCCGATGACTACCTGTGAGACGTGTGCCCGCTCGGCGATGGCTACTGCGCCGTCGGTGAGGAAGTCGGCACCACGCAAGACGATGTAGATGCCGAGGATGATGAATATGAGGTCGTAAAGCATGGTTTGAAAGTTGGAGCCCCCTGTAATCCCCCAGAGGGGGATGGTTAATCCGTAAAGTGGGGCACCCTATAATCCGTTATTTTGTTATTTTGTCATTTTGTAAAATCATTTGCAAAGTTAGTGAAAGCTGAGAGTAAAACAAAAGAATTTATTCTTTTTTTACCGAAGCGCATCCTAAGTTCTTCAACCACAGGTTGGAAAAAGTTAGTGACGAGTTGTTGAGCGTAAGCGAAAAAAGCCGAGGACAGAAAAAATAAATTAAAAAATAATTTTTATCCCTGCTTTATAGCCGCCCCTTATCAAGGGGCTCAAAATTTCCCGAAGGGAGAAAAAGTTAGTGCACGAGTTGTTGAGCGTAAGCGAAAAAACTGAGCGAAAAGCCCCATTCTCCACCACCCCTTCCTCCCCGTAAAATATTCATTTGTCTTGTACTCCTTGTCTGCTTGCTCTGCATATCCCCCTTGGGGGATGATAGGGGGCTCTCCTTTTGAAGTCGCGTACCTAAAGGCACGCAAGTTCTTTTTGCCGTCCATATACCGGCCATTACATAGCCGGCTACCGATATCCGGTACCTGACGGCACCGATTACTTAATCATAGAATAGCGCGTTGAGTGCTACATGTGTCAATTGCTATATCATTGCCTAAAAAAAACTGACGCGGATTAAACCTTCGGCGGGTTGCTGCGTCACATATATAAATAGGTATTATTTTCTTCGGAAAAACCATAACAGTAATATTAAAGCAGAATCGAATGAACAGAAACCTCATGCTGATACTCTTGATGGCGATATCACTGGTATCGGCTGCACAAGACAGAAAGATTACGGGAAAACTAATCGACGGAGACTCAAAAGAGCCGTTGTCGCTTGCTACCGTGCAGTTGCTGAAGAGCGACAGCACGTTTATTGTCGGTGCATTGACCGACGACGACGGTGCGTTCACGCTGAAAGCGCCACAGAACGGTAACTTCATTGTGAGATGCAGTTACGTGGGATATGTGACGATTGCCCAGAGTGTGAAGATTCAGAACAACGGTAACGTGGACATGGGTTCGATGACGATAAAGCCCGATGCCGTGATGCTGAAAGGCACTACGGTGACGGCGCAGGCTTCGAAGCTGACGATAAAGAAAGACACGTTTGTGTATAATGCCGCTGCCTATCGCACCCCTGAGGGCTCGGTGATAGAGGAGCTGGTGAAGAAGCTGCCCGGTGCCGAGGTGGATGAGGATGGCAACATCACCATCAACGGTAAGCAGGTGAAGCAGATTCTCGTGGATGGCAAGGAGTTTATGAAGGGTGATACGAAGACGGCGATGAAGAACCTGCCTACGGATATCATCAACAACATAAAGGCTTACGACAAGAAGAGCGACCTGGCTCGTATCACGGGAATAGAAGACGGTAATGAGGAGCCTGTGCTTGACTTCGGTTTGAAGCCTGGAATGAACAAGGGTTTCATGAGTAATATCGACCTTGCCATCGGTAACCACGGGCTGTATGCCGAGCGTGTGATGGTGGGTATGTTTAAAAATAAATGGCGTCTGATGGGCTTCGGCAATGCCAACAACACCGGCGACCGCGGATTCCCCGGTGGCGGCGGTGGCGGTAACTGGCGCAATGTGCAGGGACGCAGGGCTTCGAAGATGGCAGGTATCAACTTCAACTTCGACAACAAGAGCAGTCTGGAGTTTGATGCCTCTATGCGTTGGAACCACGGCAACACCGACGTGCTCTCGCTGCAATCGACACAGATGTTTGTGGGCACGGGCTCGTTTGGCAACAGTCTGTCGCAGAACTATTCGCGCTCTAACAGCTGGGATGGCAGACTGCGTCTGGAATGGCGTCCCGACTCGATGACTAACATACTGTTCCGTCCATCGGTGTCGCTGTCGAAGAACGACGGGCGAGGGTGGAGCAACTCGGCTCAGTTCAGTGATGATCCGTATAACTATGTGGATGACCCCCTGGATCCCGAGTCGATAAAGAAGCTCGACGACGAGGAGGTGGCTGTGAACTACCGCACCAACTCATCGCTTACGTACAGCGACAACAACTCGGTGCGCTCGATGCTGCAGTTTAACCGCCGTCTGAACAACCGCGGAAGGAATATCACGGTGCGTGGCGATTTCAGCTACAGCGACGGTGACTCGAAGAATATCACTGCCAACGAGGTGACACTATTCAAGGTGATGAATGCCGCAGGGCTCGACTCCACCTATTACACAAACCGCTACTCGGTTACCCCCACGAAGAACTACAGCTACTCGGGGCAGTTCACATATAGTGAGCCGATAGCCGACAGGACTTATCTGCAGTTCTCGTATCAATATACATACAACTACTCGAAGTCGGACAAGACAACATACGACTTCAGCCTTCTGCCAGAGAATATCTTTACCGGGCTGACACCGATGTACCGCGACTGGAACATGTATCTCTCGCATATCCCTGTGGGGACAACGCTCGACGACTATGAGAGTGAGGGCTTGAGCCGTTTCTCGGAGTATAAGAACTATATTCATGAGTTTAACCTGATGTTCCGCCGCATACGCGATAAGTATCAACTCAATGCCGGTGTGATGTTCCAGCCACAGCGCAGCAATTTCACACAAGACTATCTGGGCATACATACCGATACGGTGAGGAATGTGTTTAACATCACTCCTACGCTCGACTACCGTTATCGTCCGAATGATCTCACCGAGCTTCGACTCACTTACCGTGGCTCTACATCGCAGCCAAGCATGACTCAGTTGCTGGATATCCGCGACGACAGCGACCCGCTGAACATTCAACAGGGTAACCCCGGGCTGAAGCCTTCGTTCTCGAACAACCTGCGTCTGTACTACAACACCGCACGGCAGTATCATCAGCAGTCGTTGGCACTCTTCGGAGGATATACCAATACCCGCAACTCAGTGGTGAACAAGGTGAATTATAATATGTCGACTGGTGGAACAATCCGCACCTATGAGAATATCAACGGCAACTGGAATGTGAACTTAGCTGGTGTGGCAAGCACTGCCATCGACTCGGCAGGAGTGTGGAACGTGAACCTCTTTGCGCGTGGCGCATATAATAATATTGTGGGATATCTCTATCAGGATAAGTTGCAGGAGAGTATCAAGAATACTACCCGCACCACAAGTGTGATGTCGAACCTGAGAGGTAGCTGGCGTAAGAGTATTCTGGAAGTGTCGCTCGATGCGAGTCTGAATTACACTCACTCACGTAATAAGCTGCAGAGCTCGGTAAACCTCGACACATGGCAGTTTGCATACGGTGGCAGCGTGAACGTCTATGCACCTTGGGGGACAAGTCTTTCCACCGATATTCATAATCAGAGTCGCCGTGGATACAACGACAAGAGTATGAACACCAACGAGCTGATATGGAATGCCCAGATATCGCAGAGCTTCCTGCGTGGAAAGCCTCTGACCGTATCGCTGCAGTTCTACGACATACTTGGAAAGATGAGCAACTACAGCCGTAACATCACCGATATGATGCGCTCCGACACTCAGTACAACACCATCCACTCGTATGCCATGGTTCATGTCATCTACCGCCTCAACTTGTTCAACGGCAGGAGTCAGCAAGGTGGTTTTGGTGGTCCTGGCGACAGAGGTGGCTTCGGTGGCGGACGCCCTGGAGGAGGTGACCGTGGCGGTGGCAACCGTGGAGGCTTCGGCGGTGGACGTCCTGGAGGCGGCGGACCACGATAAAGTATTATTTAAAAGAAGATTTTGATAATGAATCATAAATTACTTTCCATCTTCATTTTTGTCTCACTGTCTGTCATAGCCAATGCACAGACAGTGAGCATTAATGGTAAAGTAATTGACTCAGAAAACGGAGAGCCCGCAGTGGGTACTACGGTTCAGCTGTTTGAAACCGACACCGTATATGTCGGTGGTGCTGTGGCTGACACCTTGGGCTTGTTCCGTATCTCAGACTTAAAGAGTGGTATTTTCAAATTGAAGATATCATCGCTTTCGTATGCCGACACCACTCTTGTGATTGATACTAAGTCGGAGACCGAGATATCACTTGGCATTATCCGCATGGCTCGCGATGCTATCATGCTCGACGAGACTATCATCACAGCTCTTCTTCCTAAGATGGTTGTCCGCGACGACACCATTGTTTATAATGCCGATGCCTATCAGGTACCTGAAGGCTCTGCAATAGAGGCCCTCGTGGAACAGTTGCCTGGAGCGAAGATTGATGACAGCGGTAAGATTACCGTCAACGGAAAAGAGGTGAAGAAAGTGAAACTCGATGGACGTGAGTTCATGGGTGGAGGCAGCACAAACGAGATGCTGAAGAATCTGCCGTCGTATATCGTGGATAAGATAAAATCGTATGACGAGAAGAGCGACATGTCGCGTCTCACAGGTATCGACGACGGTAATGAAGAGGCAGTGCTCGACTTCACCGTAAAGCCTCGTATGAGGAAAGGACTCAATGGCAATATCGATGCAGGATATGGCAACAAGGACCGCTATGGACTCAACGGCTCGCTGTCGAGATTCAGCGGTAACCTGCGATTCAATGTAATGGGTGGTGCCAACAATGTGAATGGCCGTGGATTCAGTGGACGGCGTGGTGGCCGTGGAGGAGGCAATGGGCAGACAACGGCAAAGAATACGGGAGTGAACATCAACTACGACAACCGCAAAGGATTGAAGATTGACGGTGGCGTGAGATGGAATCATTCGGATAACGATACCAGGGAAAAGACTTCAACCGAAAACTTCGTGTCGAGAAATGCTGCATTCTCAAACCGCACCTCGCAGTCGTTGTCTCGCAATGACAACTGGAATGCAAACTTCCGTATAGAATGGAAACCCGATACGCTGACGACGATAAATCTGCGCCCGAATATGACTTATTCGACTAACGACAGGCGTTCGGAGAATACATCGGCATCGTATCTCGAGAATCCTTACGACTATGTGCTTGATCCGCTCGACAATGAGAGTATCGATGAACTTGCACGTCAGGGGATTATGGTCAACCGTCGTATGGGCAAATCGATATCGTTTGGCGAGAATAAATCGTTCGGTACTTCATTCATGATTCACCGCAGACTCAGTGCAAAGGGAAGAAACATCAACTTGAACACAAACATCAGCGTAAGCAACAACACGAATAAGAGTCTCTCGGCATCGAGTGTGCACCTTTATCAGGTAAAGGATATCTATGGCAACGACTCCACATATCAGACTAACCGCTACACACTGCGTCCGTCGAACAGCTTTAATTACAGTCTGCAAGTGACATATACTGAGCCAGTGTTGAAAAACGTATTCCTGCAGACAAGCTATCAGTTCCGCTACAGTCATTCGAAGAGTGATCCATCTACATACGATTTCGATGACATGACAGAAGATGTTTTCCTTGCCACACTGAACAAATACCGCGACTGGGACAGCTACTTCTCAACTCTCGAACAGCCACTCGATTATTATCTCGACCGCAATCTCAGCCGATATGCTGAACATACCAACACAAATCACGATATAGATGCACAATTGCGTATTGTGCGCGAGAAGCTAAATCTTAATGTGGGTGTAGCCCTGCGCCCACAGCGGTCGCACATGAAGCAGGATTATATGGGACGCTTCATAGATACTATACGCACCGTAACCAACTGGGCACCATCGCTGAACATGACTTATCGCTTCTCGAAGACGAGCAATCTCCGTCTTCGCTGGAACGGTTCCACAGGGCAGCCATCACTCGATGATCTTATCGATATCTACGACGACAGCGATCCACTCAACATCCGCCGTGGTAATCCCGGACTGAAGCCATCGTTCACAAACAATGTCTCAGCAAACTACAACAACACGTGGCGAGTGAAACGACTGACGACAATTGCCGGTTATATGAATTATCGCACAGTGAAGAACTCTATCGGTTCGGCGGTGACATATAATGAACAGACTGGTGGCTCTATACGCAGACCAGAGAATATCAACGGCAACTGGAGCATATCGTCGGGACTCACTTTCAACACTTCAATCGACACACTCGCTGCGTGGAATGTGAATTCATCGACTGATTATTCTTTCTCACACCGTGTGGGATTTATCACCCTCGACAATCACAGCAGCTCGGTTGAGAATATCACACGAGTGACTGACATCGGTGAGCAGATTGGATTGAGTTATCGCAGTAAGTTACTGAAGGTAGATCTCGATGGCTCACTCAATTACAATCATGCCCGCAACGAGCTTCGCCCACAGAGCAATCTCGACACATGGCGATTCTCATATGGAGGTAGCGTGACACTTAATCTGCCGTGGAACATGAGCGTAACATCGAATATCCACGAGCATAGCCGCCGCGGATATGCCAACGAAGAGATGAACACCAACGAGTTGCTTTGGAATGCGCAGATAAGTCAGTCATTCTTACGACGAAATGCACTCACCATCTCGCTGCAGTTCTACGATATACTGAATCGTCAGAGCAATTTCTCACGTAGCATTGATGAGCGTCGCCGCACTGACACCGAGTATAATTCGATACACTCGTATGCCATGCTCCACGTCATTTACCGCATCAACTTGTTTGGCAATCGCAGTGATCGCCGTGAGATGGGGCGTGGATGGCAGTTTGGTCCTCCAGAGGAAGGTGGTGAGCGCGGTAATGCACCACGTGGAGAAGGACGTGGAAGAGGTGGCTTCGGAGGAGGCTCAAGAGGTCCTGGCGGTGGAAGACCAATGTAATAATATCAGTTGAAATGCAACAATAAAAAAGTAGAATCGCAGAGCAAATATAGATTAAAAACCCTGCAATTCTACTTTTTTGTATATAGTTGATACTTAAGACATTAATTCATATCCGTTCAACTCACTTATATACTCTTGATAAAGAGGCTTTTTATTGCCACTAAAGAGGCCTTTTATTGCCACTAAAGAGGCCTTTTATTGCCGGTTAAGAGGCTTTCTTCCAAGAGTGATAAATTACATATCGGCTCTGTCGCTGACGTTGTCGCCCTCAGTAGGCTTCAGCACAGCTTCGAAATCTGTGTAACCTGCACTGACAAGAATGTCGTACCACTGAATGAGCTTTTTGATGTCAGAGTCGCGTACACGGTCGCGATCAAATGAGGGGAGTACCTCACCGAAATATTTTTTCAGTTCTGCCGACGGGCATTTCTTGTAATTGAGTGAGCACACTTTGCTCTGCTCTTTCTCGCCAAGGTTTTTAAGTACCTGCCAAAGGGGGATATCCTCTTCGTCGGTGTACATGGCTATGTCGGCAAGACTGGTGACGCGGTCGGATGCAAAGATTGGCATACGACGGTGTTGCTCGTCGAGTGATTCTACGATAAGTGTGTTTTTGCCCTGCGATACAAGGCGATAGAGTCCTGGCTTGCCAGAGATTGAGATAATTGTTTCCATTTTTATTGTTACTGTTTCTTATTTATTGTCTTTTTCGTTACTGTCGTCGATGTTTAAAGGAGTTGTTCCAATTGCTGCTCAATATCTTTTACTCCATCGTTGACGATGACATAGTCTGACTGCCGTGCAATGATTTGCTGTGGTGTCTGGCTGTCAATCCATTGCCGTGCTTGAGAGGCAGTTATATGGTCGCGCTCAACAATACGCTTTACTCTCACACGCTTTGGTGCCACCACACACACCACACGATCGATGTGTGTGCGGCTGTTGAAATTACTCTCGAAGAGTATGGCACTCTCAATCCATGTGAGTCCCGATTGCTCAAAATCGCGTGCCACAGCGGGATGAACGATATCGTTGATGGCTTGTTTGTTTCTTTCACTTTCGAGCAGAAACTCAGCGATGGCACGCTTATTTAGCTGACCGTCAACGATTACAGGCTTTCCGATTAACTCCGCCAGCGCATTCTGTATGTCGCCAGACTGCCGCATAATCTGCTTTGCGGCAGCATCGCAGTCATATACCTCGATGCCCCGCTTGCGTAGCAGCGATGCCACATAGCTTTTTCCCGAGCCTATGCCTCCGGTGATGGCAGTGATGATACGTCGCTCCATGAGTGTCAGCGTTGCTCAATCAGATAGTCCACCTGATTGTTTACGAGGTGAGCATTGCGCACTGTCTGCGGCGACTCAATCAGTTTGAGAGTGCATTTCTCCGACGGATTGGCAACAATGTCGTTGTAGTCAGCCTGTACAGTGAACTGCTCGGGATGTATGAATCGGAAGACGCTTGCTCCCACATTGAAGCTCACCTCTACCTTGGCTGGGAATGTGCGCAGTATCTTGTCGGCAGGCATTCCCACTGCAGTGACGGGTACCTCGATGGTTTGTTCGGTAAGGATGTCAGGGCAGAGTGTCACCTTCACTTCGGCAGGTACACATTTCATGCCTGTGCGCTTGGTGAGAGGCACTGTCTGAACCACTGTATCCTCGTAGTTGGTGATGTTGAGTTTAGCAGTCACCGAGTTGAGACTGTCGAGTAACTTCTGTGAGGCATACACTGCCACAGTGGATGGTTCCACGTGTGTGGATGCAAGATAATAACTGCCGGCAGGGTCCATATTACCTGCCAGTCTCACTGGCACTTCCTTCCGCTGGCCGTAATTGAAATAAAACTCCAGCCGCTCTGGCTTCATCGATACAATCTTAGTTGAAGAATGCAGGTTTTTGGTAACCGCTTTCTGGATATCTACAGTGGTGATTATGCCTTTCAGATGCTCCGATGAAGCATATTTCGAGAAGTTGAAAACAGCGGGTGCAATGCCTTTGCCCAGCCAATAAGTCATCAGCGTCATTCCCTTGTCGCGCAGCACCAGATGTATGGTGTCGGTCATCTCGGTAGTGATGACGGCGTTATCGGGCACACCTGTCAGTGCCACAGCCACAGGATACTCGCGGTCGGTGGTCTCATCGAGAGTCATTGAGAGCCAGAAGGCTCCGCTGAGGATAAGAAAGAAAAGGAAAACGAGAGAGTTTCTGTTCAACATCTTGAACACGACTTCTCTCATTCGTTTTAAAATACGTTTGATTCCCATTTCTCTCAATTGTTTACATTCGCAGCACGTTTATGCGTTGGTACCTGTCTGCTGTGTAGCACTTGCGAACACGTAGTTCTTGTCAACTTTCAGCACAACGCCGCGTGCCACTTCCACCTCGACGATGTTGCGTGCGAAGTCAACACTCTTCACTGTGCCGTAGAGTCCGCCGCCTGTCACTACCTCAGTGCCTGGCTGAAGTGCGTTTTGGAATGCGCGAATCTCTTTCTGACGTTTCTGCTGTGGTCTGATCATGAAGAACCACATGATTGCGAAAATAGCAATGAGCATGATGAGCATACTCATTCCTCCGCCTTGGCCTTGTGCCTGTAGGATAATCTGTGTCATATCTTTTGGATTTTAAGTTAATAATATCTGTTTTGCTATGTTAATGCTGCTTATTCTCCATCGGCTTGAATATCTTGCCAGTGGCATTCAGGTAGCGGGCAATAGAGTCGAGCATGCCGTTGATGTATCCTCCACTGCGATTGGTGCTGTAGAGTTTTGCAAGGTCAACGTATTCGTTTATCGTCACCGATATGGGGATACCGGGGAATGTAATCATCTCGGCTATTGCTATTTGCATGATTATCACATCCATGAATGCCAGTCGCGAGAAGTCCCAGTTGCGCGATGTCTCGCTCATATAGCGCTGGTACTGGTCGGAATTGAGTATTGTCGAGCGGAGCAAGCGACGTGCAAAGTCTTTGTCTTCCTCGTCTTTGTATTCAGGCAGGAGCTCTTGATTGCGCCCATTCTCAGGCGAGAAGCGCTTGATGGTCTTCAGTACAAACGTGTCGACAATCTCTTTGTCGTCATTCCAATAAAGGCTCTTATCCTCGAGTACGGTGTCAATCTCGCTGTTGTCTTGAATCAGTTGCTTGTAGATGCGTCGCCATATCTCGCGGTCCTCATCGTATGTATCAACGCCGCTTACCATATAGTTCTCGTAGATATCGCTCTGCTCAATCATGTTGCAGATGTGGCGCACTACCTCGATGTCGTCGCTCCACGACATTTTCTTGTCGTTTACGAAATCGTCGAGCATTCGGTTTTCCGACAGTTGTGTGACGAAGCGGTTGTTGATGAACTTGCTTGAGGGCAGGGGAGTGCCTTCACGCTCAGCACGCTGAGTGAGCAGCTGCACGCGATATTCCTCCTCGCGGGTTATTGCCACGATGAGCAGCAACATATAATTATATAAGTCGTAAGCTTTCGAAAGACTGAAGAATAACTCTTTCTCTGCATTGTCGATGTTGTTGTAGCCATTTTGATAATAAGCATACACCAACTGCAATACCTTAATTCTGATTAGTTCGCGATTAATCATTCTCTAACAATTAATTAACACTTTATGAATCTGATTTCTCAATACCGCGCCTGGCAAATGATGATAAGTGCTCTTCATATCTGTCGCATGTCAAGGCGCGCCTGTCTATGACATGTTTTATTTTTGCAAATATAAGTCTTTTCTGCCGATAAAGCAAGAAAACACGAAAAGATTTTCCACGTAATTATGTTTTTTTTGATTTAAGCTATCTGCAGGATGAATTAAATATGCATTTATCTGTTCTCATACGTGGCAGATAAGCTGGCAAAGTTAGTGAGAAACAATAGATTTACTGAGGATAAATAATTTTGCTAGCAAAATTTCGAATAACAAGGCACTTTATTAGCATTAAAGAGGCTCTTTATTAAGAATTTTGCTAGCAAAATTTTCTGAAGGCAATGCAAATGGATAAAATATTGCATCGATGTACCCCCCGATAACTCCCTTTTATCTCCCGATAACTGCTAATATCTCCTTTTAATCTCCCTTATAACTCCCAATCTTAAAAACTTTTTATGAAAAAATTTGCACATCAGGCAGAAAAGGAGTACCTTTGCACCGCTTTTTTGAGCACACCGCGATGAAAGTGTTTTTCAGCAGTGGCTCACTCGTCTCGTGTGATGGCGAATTAAGGCACAAACATTTATCAACTTAATTTAGAGTAACACATTATGAAAGAGATTAATGTAACAGGTCAGAAGCGTGAAGCCCTTGGAAAGAAAGCTTCTAAACAATTGAGAAAAGAAGGTCTCGTACCTTGCAACCTCTATGGTCATTCCACAAAAGACGGCAAGCCGGTATCAATGGCATTCGCATGCCCGATGGCTGAGCTCCGTAAGGTGGTTTACACTCCTCACATCTATGTTATCAACCTCATTATCGACGGTGAAGCTCACACTGCAGTGATGAAGGAACTCCAGTTCCACCCAGTGACTGACGCTCTCCTGCATGTCGATTTCCTTGAGGTGAACGATCAGAAGCCTATCACTGTCGGTATCCCAGTGAAGCTCAACGGTCTGGCACAGGGTGTGCGCGACGGTGGACGTATGAACCTCGTTGTTCGCAAGATTAACGTTCGCGCTCCTTATCAGCAGATTCCTGAGACTCTCGATATCGATGTGACAAATCTTAAGATTGGTAAGAGCATCAAGGTTGGTCAGCTCAGCTATGAAGGGCTCGAGCTCGTTACTAGCCCCGAAGTTGTTGTCTGCACAATCAAGATGACACGTCAGGCTCTCTCTGCTGCTGCCGCTGCAGAGGAAACAGAGGAAGAGGCTGCTGCCGCCGAATAATATTCTCAAAAACAATCCCTCCATCTCCGACGCAGGACATGGAGGGATTTTTCTATTATTTTACTTAAGCAGCGAGAATGTTTCGCTGTCTCTGACTGAAAAACTGAAGATAAGTGGAAAAATACCTCATAGTAGGACTCGGAAATCCTGGCGATGAATACGCTGAGACTCGTCATAACGCCGGCTACATGGTAGTCGATGCTTTTGCGCGTAGTGCCGGTGCAACATTTGCCGATAAGCGTTATGGCTTTGTGGCTGAGACATCGTTGCGGGGGCGTAAGCTGTTCCTGCTGAAGCCGACCACGTTCATGAATCTCAGTGGTAATGCCGTGCGATATTGGCTGAATAAGGAGAACATCGATCAGAGTCGCATGCTTGTGGTGGTCGATGATATAGCACTGCCGCTTGGCACTATCCGCCTGAAAGCCGCAGGGTCGGGAGGAGGACATAATGGACTCGGACACATCGAGCAACTCATAGGGCAACAATATGCGCGTCTGAGGATGGGAGTAGGCAACGATTTCCCACGTGGAATGCAAATCGATTGGGTGCTTGGAAAGTTTGATGACGAAGAGAAAACCACTCTCCAGCCAGCTATCGACAGGGCAGTGGAAGCAATAAAAAGTTTCGTGCTCGCAGGCATAGACATGACTATGAATCAATACAATAAACAACCCAAACCATGCCAAACCTCGCAAGAATAGATAAATGGCTGTGGGCAGCGCGCATATTCAAGACACGCTCAATTGCCGTAGATGCCATTAAGAACGGAAGAGTGACCATCGCAGGAGTGAACGTCAAGCCGAGTCGTATGGTTAAAGAAGGCGAAGTGGTCAGTGTGAAGAAACCGCCTATCACCTATTCATTCCGTATACTGAAGACTATCGAGATGCGTGTGGGGGCAAAACTGATACCCGAAATCTACGAGAATGTCACTCCGAAAGAGCAATATGAGTTGCTCGAGATGAGTCGTATAAGCGGTTTCATCGATCGTCAGCGAGGCACGGGGCGTCCTACTAAGAAAGAGCGTCGCGCAATGGAAGCGTTCACCGATCCGTTTGTCTTCGGCTTTGAAGACGATGACGATTTCGATGATGAACAATAACTCTACACCCTACACTATAAACTCTACACTCCCCCCAAAATCATGGATCCCATCTTCATTCTTACCGATACTAACACCCTGCGCTGTTGTTGGCCATTATTGAGCGATGAGCCAGCCTATGCTGATGCGCATGTGATAACAATTCCCGCGTCGGATGAGGCTAAGAATCTCAACACACTCACATATGTCTGGCAGCAGTTGCAAGAACATGGTGCCACGCGCCATTCGATGCTTGTTAACCTCGGAGGAGGCATGGTCACCGATCTCGGAGGATTTGCCGCTGCTACATTCAAGCGGGGGATGCGGTTCAAAAACATTCCCACCACGCTGCTCGCTATGGTTGATGCCGCAATAGGGGGTAAGACAGGAATAAACTTCGGTGGACTGAAAAACGAGATTGGTGCATTTGCCGAGCCTGTAGAGACAATTATCGACACGCGCATGCTGCGAACACTCGACGAGAAAAATCTTCTTTCGGGGTATGCTGAAATGATAAAGCATGCGCTGCTTTCCAATCGCAAGATGCTGGCCGAGATTCTCAACTTCGACATTCTCAATCCCGACTTCAATGCTCTCGATGCAATGATACGTCAGTCGGCAGATGTGAAACGTGCTGTCGTGGCTCAAGATCCTCGCGAAGAAGGTTTGCGCAAAGCACTCAACCTTGGGCATACCGTTGGCCATGCCATTGAGTCGCTTGCAATGCAACGCTCACACACCATGCTCCACGGCTATGCTGTGGCCCACGGACTCGTGGCAGCGCTTTATATGTCGGCTGTTACAAAAGGATTCCCCACGGAAACCATGCGGCAAGTGGTGGCATACATACGTGAGAATTATGGCCGCCCCGATATCGTCTGCGACGATTATCCCGCATTGCTTCAACTGATGCGGCACGATAAGAAAAACACCGCAGGGCACATCAACTTCACCCTTCTCAGCGATGTCGGTCAACCGCTCATCAATCAGCAGGTATCCGACGACGACATCACAGAAGCCCTCGACTTCCTCCGCGAAGGATAATCATCTTTGCATAAACAGAATACATCCAGGCGTGAACAGACATTTTGCTTGCTCACGCCTGTTTTTGATTGTTACTATTTAATGCCTCTTTATGTGACTGGGCATATTATGTGGTTTTATTAAAGAGGCTTTTTAGTTTAATATAATGAATGCTTTAATGCGACAAAAGAGCCTCTTTAATGGCATTAAAAGGGCTCTTTAGTGAAGGTGGTGTGCTCTGTTTATCGCATTTGCATGTAATGTCTTATTTCTCAAAGAATTTGTTATCGCGGTCGATGCATGCCACTGCGCGGAGCGTGGCGGTTGGACTGACGTGGATGGGCGAGTCGGCTTTGTAGCCTTGCATGCGGCATCCTGTCATCGTGACTGTTGCCTCGTCGCGGATGGTGATGTAGTCCCATGATGCGCCGAGGGTGGTGAGTGCGCTGTTGCCGCCGGAGAAGGCTTCGACGTTAGTTAGCGCTGTGTGGCCCTTGCCTTCGATGAGAATGGGGTGGATGTCTTCCAGACGTTCGCCGACGTTGGCGATGATCGATCCCTGGGCTATTTGCCAGTTGCGGTTGATCCAGTTGGAGCCGAGTTTGTGGATGCCAATGCCGACGCAGTCGAAGTTGAAATTGGTGAGCTGCCCGTAGGTCTCGTTGCCGAGGAGTATACCTCCGTAGACACCGAATGTGAAGAGGTCCATGAGCTGGGCGTTGTCGGTGTGGTCGATGGAGTAGGTGTATGTCTTCTTCGCGACAACGGCGTCGACTACCTGACGATGAAAGCTGCGTCCGAACTCACGCATGTTTGCTGGGTTCACGTGGCAGTGGAGTATTCGCGGGATGTCGTAGCAGCGGTCGATGGCGATGAACTGTCCGCTGAGCGGATAGCCGTAGCAGTGTTCGAAGAGTATCTGCTCGCATATCTGAGGCGCCTTTGCCCGGAAGTCCATTGCCATGTACTCTCCGTAGAAGGTGAGGCACGAGAGCGTGACACCCTGCACGGGGTTGGTCTGCGACATCTGTATTGTGGCGGGGTAGGGGATTATGCGGTCGGGGTTGTCGAACGTCTGTTCGGGATAATAGAACTGTATTCCACGCACCTGTGTGGCTGACTCTACAGTGAGAAGTGGGTGTTCGCGGTCGGTTATCACAAACAGCGAGCCTGTGGGCTTGGTTCTGTCGGCAACTGCTGTGCCGCGTCCCGTAGGACCATGAACGCCGATGAGTGAGACGTTTCTGCGAAGGATGATTCCTCCGTCGATGGGATATCCTCCTTCTACGGGTTCCACGTATAGTGCTCCGCCCTTCGGCGACATCTCGTCGATGGCTTTCTGCAGCCGCTCCCGATTGATGCTCGGGCTGTTTGTGGGTTTCACTCCGAAGTCTTGTATCGATTTCCCTGACTGTGCCTCAGTGGCCGATGTTCCAATGAGTATGCATGCGATGATGCAGACGAGTCTGAATAAGTTCATGGCTTATAGTTTATAGTTCGTAGTGCAGAATTACTTCCCTTGCGGTCTGTTGGTCTCGCTATTGTCGTAGAGTACAATGTCGAGCATCTTGGGGTCGAGTTCAAATTCTGGATTGAAATTGCTGTCTGATGCATATTCTATTAGCGACTTTCGCAGGCTTCTCGCCCTGTATGGTCACATTCTGCGAGTTTCCCGTCGCGTTTCCAACGTCGACGAGCATTCGGTCGGGATGCACCTGCACGT
>CACZRN010000059.1 GCA_902783625.1 uncultured Prevotellaceae bacterium | reverse complement strand
CCCAGAGCCGGGGTCGAACCGGCACGGGTTGCCCCACTGGTGTTTGAGACCAGCGCGTCTACCGATTCCGCCATCTGGGCTTCAAAAACTTTTGATTCGCAATAAAATCGGGTGCAAAGTTACAAAAGATTTCGGAACTTGCAAAGTTTTCGGCGTTTTTTATGTCATAAGCTATCATTGTAATACGAACAAGAGTGATTAAAGACATGGTGTCTTTTGGGCCAATACTGCATTTTTTACCCATTAGTTTTCCGTTATTACACGAAAATGCCTACTTTTGCCGTTAGATAGATAATTATGGAGAGTCTGAAGGAGAAAACAGCGAAGGGACTTTTCTGGGGCGGCATGAACAATGTGGTGCTCCAGCTGGTTGGTGTGGTGTTCGGAATCATTCTCGGGCGCACACTCAATCAGGCTGACTTCGGTATGATGGCTATGATCAGCGTCTTCTCGCTTGTGGCAACGACATTGCAGGACAGCGGTTTCAAGACTGGATTGGCTAATCTGAAGAGTCCGAAGCCGGAAGACTACAACTCGGTGTTCTGGTTCAACATCCTGATGGGCACGGGCTTGTATCTGTTGCTGTTCATCTGTGCTCCGCTGATAGCGCGTTTCTATGGTGTTCCCGAGCTGACAGCGCTTAGCCGTTATGCCTTCCTGTCGATAATCATCGCATCGCTGGGCACGGCACAGAGTGCGTGGCTGTTCAAGAACCTTCGCGCCCGTCAGATGGCAAAAGCCTCGATGGCAGCGGTACTGGTTTCAAGCACCGTAGGAGCATCGATGGCAATAGCAAGAATGGCATATTGGTCGCTCGCCACGCAAGGACTGGTATATGTAGCCGTGAACACGCTTTTGCTTTGGCATTACTCAGAGTGGCGACCGACGATGAAAATCGACTTCGGACCTGTGAAGCGTCTGTTCCCCTTCTCGATGAAGATTCTTGCCACGAACATAACCACCAACGTGAACAACAATGTGGTGAATATATTGCTCGGGCGCTATTTCGGAAAGCATGCCACGGGAGTATATAACCAAGCATATCAGTGGGATTTTAAAGCCTACTCGCTTGTGCAGGGCATGGTGAACCAGGTGGCACAGCCCGTTTTAGTGAGTCTCGACGATGAACCCGAACGGCAATTGAAAGCCTTCCGCAAGATGATGCGCTTTACTGCCTTCATCGCCTTCCCATTGCTTTTCGGACTGGCACTCGTGGCGCGTGAGTTTATCGTCATCGCCATCACTGAGAAGTGGCTGCCGAGTGTCGAACTGCTGCAATTGCTATGCATCAGCGGTGCTGTGATGCCACTGGCAACACTGATGTCGAACCTTATCATTTCGCGCGGCGAGTCGGGCACGTATTTCCGCTCTACCCTCGCCTTCTGCCTTACACAGATAACGGTGCTCATAGCTATCCACGGCATGGGCATACGTGCCATAGTGACGGCATACGTGGCGATAAATATTGTGTGGTTGCTGGTGTGGCACTGGTTTGTGCGACGTCTGACGGGCTATAGGTTTGTCCATTTGCTGCTCGACACCCTACCATTTGCCTTTGCCGCTGCCCTGACGATGGCTCTCACATGGCTGCTCACGCACCAGATAGATAATCTTTGGGCATTGCTACTCTCTCGCATAGTGATTGCCGCGGCTATTTATTTCATCATCATGAAAGCCGCCCACGCAAAGATTCTCGACGAGTGTATCGCCTTCCTGCTGAAGAAAAAGCACACTTGAAAACGTTAATCGTTGGAAAAGCATAATTAACGTCATCACTGAAATTAGAACTAAAAAATAATCACTCGCCAAAAAAGAGTGTGTCGGGACGATGGTTTATCTTCATCTCGTCGGGAACATCTTTCACGAGATGAGGATAATGTGTTTTCAGATAAGTCAAGAGGTTTTTCGGTGCATCAACCATCAGCGGTCCGAACGTAACAGACTGAACGTCGGCAATATCGATGGTCGCTACCTTGTCATTGGTGGTGATAATGTTTTTGTAATAGTCTGAGTGCCAATTGGAAAACCATGTCTGTATCCACCTCATTATGCTATAAATTGCACGTTTTGGCAATAGAGTGTTGACAATGCGCGTTATAAAACATGCCCCGAATCCTCTCGGACGCGGCTCATCTACCTGACACCGACCACAATGCCGCCACTGCCATAATTCCTTTCCGATGAAACAGGCATTGAAGAATCCGAGTGCCTCATACTGCAAGCGCTCGAGCCATGCCTGGCGAGGGATCTTGTCGAAGGGGAAAATATCGACAAAGATACCCTGGTGCATGCTGATATGCTTGAAATCGTGCTCTGCGAAGAGGGTTCCGTTCTTCCTCACCTTTGCGAACCAGAACGGTGTGTGCTCCTCGTGGAGAGGACTCTGAAGGAAATATTTACTGCCAAGGATTGATGGAGCTTCACGCAGGAACCGCTCGTAGTCGGAGCGAGGCATACCGATGTCGATATCATCGTCCCACGGCAGAATCGACTGCCAATAATACGCACCGATAGCTGTGCCGCCGATGATGAAATAGCGGAGGCCCAACTCATCGCACACACGCTTCACCTCGGCAGTGATTTCGTAGAGCACATCGTGCAAACGCGACAGTTCTTCTTCGGTATATTTATAATCCCTGTTCATGATAACCATTGGCAAAGATAGTGCAAATCGAGCGGAGAGCAAAGCAAAAAATACTTTTTTTTGATTTCTATCCCGAGATGAAGCCTTTCTTCAGCATTAGCTAAAGATAGTGCAAACCGAACACAATACAAAAAAATAAATGATTTTATTTTGTTCTGCGTTCGGTTTGCACTAACTTTGCAGATACATTAAAACATAAAAGACAATGGGAAACATCTGCAATTCTTTTACAACAAGCTCAAGAAAGATTATCACGCTTATATTCTTTGCCATAATGCTGGCAATAATAGGAATATGCTATTTTACCCTGCTTGACGAAGTGGCATTCAGTAAAAAAGACTGGGACAAAGACGTGTATAAGTCACTTAACGCACTCATCGTTGACCATGCAGGCAAAAACGACTATGCCGTGTTCGACTTCGACAAGACTACCATAGTGCACGATGTGTCGAATGCTCTGTTAGTGTATCAGGTGGAGAACCTGAAGTTTGCCGATGCCCCGTCACACTCTTTTCTCGATGGTATCGATGACAAAGATGCCATATTGAAGGGTGCCGAGATTTCATCGCGCGAGATGGGCGACACTCTCAAGGCCGAATACAACAGGATGAAGGCTCGATTATCTGATGGCGAGAGCATGGACTCAATACGCGTATCCGACGACTATCTCGATTTCCGCGCACGCTTTATCTCATTCATGGATGCTCTTGGAAAGACATTCTCTGAGGAAGTATGGTATGCATGGATGCCTGGACTGCTGACGGGAATGACGACGGAAGAGGCAAAAGAGCTGATAAGCGAGGCTATTGACGACCAGCTGGGAGAAGACAAACTTGCCGTGGAAGAATGGACATCGCCCGACGGACGCTGGGGAGGTCCGGTGGAGAAAGGCATATTCCTGCCAGAGGAGATGAAAGACTTGTATGCTGCCCTCAACGATAACGGTATCGACACCTACATCTGCTCGGCATCGCTCGAGTTGATAGTGGAGACTCTTGCATGCGACTCTGTGCGCGGACTAGCTCTCAGCCCCGAACGGGTGTATGGTCTGCGATTTGTTGACAGCCCACGTATTGTGGCTAAATACGATTCAGAGTATAAGCAACCGATTAAGGAAGGCAAGGTGGAATGCATAAAGACATATATTGCCCCGCAGTATGGCGACCGCGGACCAGTGCTCGTGGGAGGCGACAGCAACGGTGATGTACCAATGCTCACATCGTTCGACGACACCCGTGCCAGTCTGATTATTGACGTGAAACGCAATCCCGAAAGCAGTATCGGGCAACTGGCAGCAAAGGCGAAGAGCGAAGATAACGAAGGACGATACCTGCTGCAACCAGCTTTCGCAAAGCCGAAAGGTGACATTGAGTTCGAAGGTATCTGATTTTAGTGAATTGCTTACAGCTGACAGATTAACGAAGAGAAATACTCTCTGTAACTCCTGACATAAAAATAAAAAACTGACATGAACGCTGCAAAGATCGACGTCGCGGTGCTGATTCTCTTTTTTAACCGTCCCGACCACCTGAAAGAGGTGTTCGAGGCTGTAAGACAAGCACGGCCGGCGCGTCTGTTTCTCTATCAAGACGGGCCACGCGGCGAGAAGGACTTGCCAGGCATAGAGGAATGTCGGCGAATAGTAGAAGACATCGACTGGGAGTGCGATGTGCACCGTTGGTATCAGGAAGAGAATCAGGGATGTGACCCATCGGAGTATCTCTCGCAGAAATGGGCATTCTCGATGACCGACAAATGCATTGTGCTCGAAGACGATGACGTGCCGTCGCAGTCGTTCTTCCCCTTCTGTAAGGAGATGCTCGACCGCTACGAAAACGACCCTCGCATATGGATGATTGCAGGATTCAACGCCGAGGAGAAGACCGAGGATGCCACTTCCGACTATTTCTTCACATCGGTATTCAGCATCTGGGGATGGGCATCGTGGAAAAGAGTTATTGACACATGGGACGAGAAATACCGCTGGCTCGACGATGAGCAGACAGTAAAGCGTTTTGAGGCGATGGTAAAGAAACGCCAACTGAGAAAAGACTTCCTGCCTATGTGTCGCGACCACCGTGATTCGGGAATAGCATATTACGAAACAATATTCTGGGCGTCGATGCTTCTCAACGACGGTCTGGCCATCATGCCGGCACTGAACATGGTGAACAATCTCGGTGTCTCGGCCGAGAGCACACACTTTACGGCAAATCTGAACACCATTCCTTCGCGATTGCGGAAAATGTTCACCATGCCTAGGTACGACATAGACTTCCCATTGGCACACCCGCCCCTCGTGGTGGAGAACACCGCATACAAAACCCGCATATACAAGATCAACGCCTGGGGATATCCGCTGATAAAAGTGAGATATTCGCTGGAAGAGCTGTGGAACAATCTGCGGCAAGGTAACTTCGTGCTTATTGGCAAGGCGATAGCAAACCGCATCAGTAAAATGACAGGCAGGAAAAAGTACAAGTAACGATGACGAAGAACGATAACGATAAACGATAAAACGATGACGAAGTCCCCCTCCGGAGGACAACAGGGGGCTCACGAAAACGTCAACGATAACGAAGAACGATGACGAAGTCCCCTTCGGGGGACCACAGGGGCTCAGCTTTCAACTTTCGAAGATGAAGGTATACTATTATAACACACGCAACGTGCAGTTCATGTGGCAGCAATGGGAAGAAGGCTTGATGCCCGCCCATCTTCTCTACGGGGCGACCTTGCTGCCCGAGCATGGCATCGAACTCGTCATGCATCAATCAACCGATGAGCGTGCAAGATGGCGACTTATGCTCCACACGGCATGGAAGGTGCTGACATGCAGAGAGCATTACGACGTGCTCTACGGAACGGCTTTCCGCGGGCTGGAACTCATTATATTGCTCCGTGCACTGCATCTCTATCGGCACAGAATAGTGGTGTGGCATCATCAGCCGATAGAAAAGTCGAAAAACAAAGTGCGCGAAGCGATAGCACGCCTGTTCTATCGTGGCATCGACGACATGTTCTTTTTCTCTGAGAAAATCATTGCCGACTCATTAAAATCGAAGAAGGCCCACGCCGAACGGATGCATCTGACGCATTGGGGAGCCGACCTCGACTTCTACGACCGTATCAGAAACGATAGCCTCGAGAAACGACATGGATTTGTGTCGACAGGAAAAGAACTGCGCGACCACACCACACTCGTCAAGGCTTTTAATCGCACAAACGAACGGCTCGATGTTTACACGCTTAACTATATCGGCGACAAAAACCCCGACACAGCACTCGAGACCATTCCGCTGAACAGTAACATCCATGTTCACTACACCGACGGAAGCCTTATCCCGTTTGAACTGGCAAAAGAGGTGAATCGCGCCGACTGCGTGGTTATATGCAGTCGTGCCACCAACTACACCGTCGGGCTCACCACTCTTGTCGAGGCTATGGCACTCGGACTGCCAATGATATGCAGCCGAAATCCGCAGATGCCTTTCGATGTTGAAGCCGAAGGGTGCGGCATCACCGTCGATTATGGCGATGTCGATGGCTGGACAAAGGCGATAGAATACATGGCAAGCCATCCCGACGAGGCACAGCGCATGGGCAGAAAAGCGCGGCAGATGGCGGAAGAGATTTACAACAACCGCAACTGTGCACGCGAAGTGGTAGAGGTGATAAAAGGGCAAAGTAACAAGAAAACTGTCAACAGCGCCAACACCTCGCACCTATACATGCCCCGTACTCTTGGCGAGGCCCCTAAATATATCTATGGCGGAGTGGCTGCCGACAGCGATTTGGTACTACTACCCGACTTCACGCGCCAGCCGAACGACTTCATCCACAAGCTGATGAAGTTTCTCTTCGTGGGACGTTTGCCGTTGAGTGCAGGTGCTGTGGCATGGCTCACAGGATTCGACGGATACAGGCAACTGACAAGAGTAACTGCTGACGACCGCCTGATACTCGACGGAGTGTCGAACCTGCACACCCTGAAAGCAATACGCCACATCGTGCCAAAGGCGACACATTGCTAC
Organism: uncultured Prevotellaceae bacterium; assembly: GCA_902783625.1. Lineage (GTDB taxonomy): Bacteria > Bacteroidota > Bacteroidia > Bacteroidales > Bacteroidaceae > Prevotella. The sequence goes on along the minus strand of CACZRN010000059.1, from coordinate 12,420 downwards.
GATTATTTCAACAACTCACTGAGGTTTGTGTATGAGAAAGCAGATATACACAAGGTGACGGAGCGTATCAAGAGTATGGGATATCAGTTGGCAACGTTCGATCCATCTGATGCCAAAGAATACGGCATGCTCTACACCGAACAGTATTATCGCTTCCCCGAGGCGATGACGACGAATCAAGGGGACAATGACGAATACGATTTCTTCTTCTGCGGTGTGAGTAAAGACCGCTCGGAACGGCTGGCGAACCTACGCCAGATGCTTGAAGAGAAAGGATTCCGCTGTCTGTTTATTGTAGTAGAAAACGCAAACGAGAGAATCAGCTACGAGAAATATCTCGAATATCTCAGTAAAAGCCGCTGTGTTGTCGACCTCATGCAAGAAGGTCAGACAGGCATCACCCGTCGCCCTGTCGAGGCTCTGTTCTGGAACAAGAAACTGCTCACCGAAAACAAGCACATCGCCAGCTACGATTTCTACGACGAAGCGAATATCTGTATATTATCGTCCGACACCGCCGACGAGATAGAGAAGTTTATGTCAACACCTCACAAAGAAGTGCCCACCGAGATAAAAAACCGTTACGACATAAACCACTGGCTCAGGTATTTCAAATAGGAAAACTATATTTCACCGCACCGTTATAGCGTCACTCCATTCTTGAATATCGCTATCTCGGCATATCCGCGCTGCTCACTCTTTGTCTTCTTCCCTGACGCCACGGCTATCACCTCATCCCTGAACCGCTCCGACAGCGACTCCATCGGCTCGCCCTCGAGTAGTGTGCCGGCATTGAAGTCGATCCAATGCGCTTTCTGCGTTGCCAAGCGTGTGGTAGTGGATATCTTCATCGTAGGCACGAAAGTGGCAAAAGGAGTCCCTCTGCCCGTGGTAAACAAAACTATCTGACATCCGGCAGCAGCCAATGCCGTCGATGCCACAAGGTCGTTGCCTGGGGCTGAAAGCAACTGCAAACCTCTTTCCTTACCTATGCGTTCACCGTATGCCAACACACCGCGCACTGCCGACGAACCAGCCTTCTGCGTACAACCAAGCGATTTCTCCTCGAGGGTGGATATCCCACCCGCCATATTGCCAGGCGACGGGTTCTTCCCCACAGGCTCACCGTGGGATATGTAGTAATCCTTGAAATCGTTTATCAACGCAATAGTTTTTCTCAAAAGACTATCGTTGGCACAGCGCTCCATGAGGATACGCTCGGCACCGAACATCTCAGGCACTTCAGTGAGCACCGTCGTACCGCCCTGCCCCATGCATAGCCAGTCGGAGAACACTCCGAGCAACGGGTTTGCCGTGATGCCCGAGAACCCGTCGGAACCACCGCATTTCAATCCTACCTTTAATGCCGACAGCGGTTGCGGAGTGCGTCTGCAACGACACGCCTGCTCATATAGCTCGCTGAGCAGGGTAAAAGCGGTTTCCTCCTCATCGCCCTCTACCTCCTGGCAAATCATGAAGCGCACGCGACGATGGTCGTACGGCTCGCAAAACTCACGAAACTCGCGCGGTTGATTGTTCTCACATCCAAGTCCTACCACCAACACACCGCCGGCATTAGGGTGCTGCACCATATCACGCAGTATGCGTCGGGTATTCTCATGATCATCTGAAAGTTGCGAACAGCCATAGTTGTGAGGAAATGCCACAACATCGTCAACGCCATCGCCATCGCGGAACACCTCTCTGCGGAAGCGTTCCACCACGCGCCGCACAACACCATCGACACACCCTACCGTCGGTATAACCCACAACTCATTGCGCACTCCCACCTGTCCGTCATCGCGCAAAAAGCCGTCGAACGTAGCAGTAGCGGCGTGTGGCGAGACGGATGCAGGGCTATTGCCCGACAGTACGACGTCGGAATAGTCGTCTTTACCCTGCAGGTTGGTAGCGATATGGCGATGATCCATCAGTCCACCCTTGCACACATCAGCGATGGCATGACCTATGGGAAAACCATATTTCACCACCTGCTCACCAGTCTTGAAGTCCTTGAGCGCAATCTTATGCCCTGCCGGAATATCATCGAGAAGGCGCAGCGACTCTCCACCAACCTCCACGACAGCACCCTTGGCAAGCGGCACAATGGCCACGCACACATTATCGGAGGGATTTATGCGAATAACGTCCATATAGTAATCTTTTTCTTTATTCTTCCAACAGTTCCTCAACGGTGGCAAGCATACCCTGCCGTTGTATCTTTTCGAGCATCGATGTGAGCATGTCGGTCAGTCCTGGAATATCGTTCAGGTTGCCATGCTCGTGCCATATAAGGTTGTCGGCACCGAGCACTCCCTCGGCAATCTTACGCATGTCGCCTGTCTGCCACAGAGCGGTGAGCAAATCGAGAATGCGCTGATCGTCGTTCGGAGAGATTGCCACACCATCGCTACGAGTGCCGCCACGATAGTATGTCGTTATTGCAGCAAGCCCCAGGACAATGCCCTTCGGCAGTTCACCACGCCGCTCGAGATAGGTCTTCAGCCCCGGCAAGTCGCGTGTCTGGAACTTCGGGAACGAGTTGAGCATTATCGATGTCACCTGATGATCGACAAACGGGTTGAGGAAACGCTCCATCACATCGGCAGCAAACTGTCGCAACTCAGCCTCTGGCAGATTGAGCGTCGACATTAGTTCGTGGTTCATCACCCTATCGACAAACCGCCCGACAACGGGATGTTTGCATGCATCGCGCACTATGTTGATGCCTGAGAGGAACGCCACCGGTGCGAGCACCGTATGAGGTCCGTTGAGCAGTGTCACTTTGCGCTCGTGATATGGTGCCTCGTTGTGGGTGAACACCACATTGAGTCCGGCTTTCGTGGCCGGGAACTCGCGCTCCAACTGCTCTATCGGCAGTCCTGGCGCCGTCTCTATCACCCACAAATGAAAAGCCTCACCCTGCACAACCATATTGTCTTCGTAGCCGAGTCGCTCCTGTATTTCGGCTATCTCGCGGCGCGGGAATCCCGGCACGATGCGGTCGACGAGCGTAGCACACACATGACAGCACGTCGCCACCCACTGTCTGAATGCCTCGTAGCGGGTACCGAAGTCGTCGCGCCACAGCTCCACATAACGGTCGATGCACTCTCGCAGATGGTGCCCGTTGAGGAATATCAGTTCGCAAGGCATTATTATGAGTCCCTTCGAGGGGTCGCCGCCGAATGTGCAGAACCGATGCCAAAGCAGTTGCACCAGTTTTCCAGGATAGGAAGAGGCAGGACGGTCATGCAATTTACACGTATCATCGAAAGCTATTCCTGCCTCGGTGGTGTTGGATATAACGAATCTGATGGTCGGTACCTCAGCCAGTCGCAGGTACTCGTCGAAGTTGTCGTAAGGGTTCATGGCGCGGCTGACGCTGTCGATGAGTGTGAGCGAGTTTACTGCCTGCCCGTCGATAAGTCCTTGCAGGTTAACGTGATACATACAATCCTGCTCGTTCAACTTGCCCACCATGCCCTGCGCAATGGGCTGTACGATTACTACCGAACCGTCGAAAGCGGCGCGGTCGTTCATTCCCTGCACGATCCAATCGACAAACGCACGGAGAAAGTTGCCCTCGCCAAACTGAATAATCCTTTCAGTGTAGGTGCGTTTGCGATGCGTGGTGCTGTTGAGTTTTTGCATAATATTATCGATTTAAGAGTGTCGGAGATATATTCCACATGCGAAGTTACGGCTTTTTCTGCAAACAAAGAAAACAAAGCGGTGATAAATTAGCGCCTCATCACGAAGATTATATGTTGAATCGAACAATAGTTGAGATTTTAACATTTCGCTGAATTTTAAGTTAATTTTCGGTTAGGAGACGACGGAAAAAGTGCCTCCGGAGGAAACCGGACGGATTTTCCTGCGAAAATGGGCGTTTTTTCTGATATTTTCATAATCATCTGACAGACAAGTCATTATGATGTTTTGAGGAAAACAACATGGTTTACTGTCTTGAATAAAGAGCCTCTTTAATGCCATTAAAGCATTGGGTTAATGCGATTAAAGAGGCTCTTTAATGGCGTTAACCCATTGAGTTACCAGCGTATGATGAGCGTTTTTTTGCAAAAAAATGGCTCTTTTTCGACAAAAAAGGTAAAGATTCGGATAGTTTGACACGTTTTTTCATGTCCGACGATGATTTCAAGAGACAAAATCGGGTGGTTTTTCTTCCAGTTTTGTCAAATACGCACATGGTTTTTATTGCCAAAATTTGAGCTAAAAAAGTGCGAATTGTTAAAACGACATAGATATGTACAGACACAGCCGTTATGCATGAGAGCATAAAAAATCCCGCCGAAGCGGGATTGTCTGTTGCGTTATGAGGAAGAATTATCTGTTCAACCGGCGCACGTAGATGTCGCGATAGTACACCTTGCTGCCGTGTGCCTGCAGCTCTATCTGCTCGACGGGGAAGATGGGAAGCGAACGGTCCCAATAGTTCTCGAGCGGTACATTATCGACCACCAACACACCGTTGAGTCGCACGGTCACCTTGTCGCCCACCATACGGATGTAGAAACTGTTCCACTCACCAAGCTTGTTGTCGGCCACGCAGTTAGGTATCGACTTGTTCTTCTGGTTGTTATAGAGTCCGCCAGAGCCCACTTGGGCGCCCACGTTCACACGGGCGATGTCCCAAATCTGCACCTGCGGAGTGCCACGCAGATAGATACCTGCATCGGGTTCCTTTCCGTTCGGGTCGAGTCGCCAGTCGACAAGCATCTCGAAGTCGCCATACTGTTCTTGCGTGCAGATGTTGTCGTATCCGCTCCCCACATAGGCGAGAAGTCCGTTTTCAACCACCCAGTCTTCACGCATACGCTGATCGGCATCGAATTGTTTTTCTGCCAGTTCGATTGCAGTCATCTTTGCGCGGGCGATAGGGTTCTCAACAAGTCCTTTCCAGCCAGTGAGGTCCTTGCCGTTGAAGAGCGACACGAATCCCTCATCGGTGCCCGATTCAGCCAATCGACGGATGATGGCATTGCGCTTTGCACCTGTAAGTTTGAGGGCAGCCTTTGCGAGAAGCGAGCGTGTGATGGCACCGTCGAACTCCTTGTTGCCCATTGCGATTTCGTAGATACCCTCGGCAGCGGTCTTTCCGAGTTGCTGATCGGGAAGATAGTTGCCAAGCACAGTCATACCGACGAAGGTGCCAGTGTGACCGATTTGTTTCAGCAGATCTTTCTTTGCCTTCACAGTAGTGGCGGCAGTGAGATTATCACGCAGGCGAAGGAGGTCGGCCTCGCCCTGATTGGCTATCTGGGAGTATGCACTTCCCGAGATAAGCAGTGCGAGCAGCATTAATATGATACCCGCAAATCGGTTTGTTTGATTTTTCTTCATTGTATTCTTTAGGTTTACAGTTGACAGTTTAAGGTTTGCATTTTCTACGATATAACCGTATGCAATCGTCGATGATAGTTGATGGCACCAACCGCCGTATCGATCGGCGTCGGGCTATGCGCTCACGGATGTCGGTACTGCTCACATCGATGAGCGGCATATCGATGAGCGTCACGCCCTGCGGGAGGGTGGCGGCATCAATCTCTTCACCGCTGCGAGGATATACCACTATCTCGTAACCGGCAATGATGTCTTGATAGTTCTTCCATAGATGAAAGCTCGTCCAGTTGTCGGCACCGATGACAAGTACGAACTCGCAATCGTCATAATCGTTGCTGAGGTGCTGGAGAGTGTTCCACGTATATGAAGGAATGGGAAGGTGAAACTCGTAGTCTGACGCTTTGATGCGTTCGTTGCCCGCAAGAGCCTTCGTCGCCAAGCGCAGTCGGTCGTCGTCGGGCAGAATATCGTCGGCACCCTGTTTGAAGGGATTCAACGGTGATATCATCAGCCACACCTCATCGACGATGGCACGCTCAATCATCGTGGAGGCTATCTGCAGGTGCCCCACGTGGATAGGATTGAATGTTCCGCCGTAAATTCCGATTCGCTTCTTATGAGTTTTCACGATGGCAAGCGAGTTATTGTTAACAGATGGAGTTATTCTCCCACAAAGCCTGAAACAAGAGAGTAGGCCTCGTCGAGAGCTGTCTGCAGGTCGTCGTTGACGAGTATCCGGTCGAACTGAGGAGCGAAGGTGAGTTCGTATTCAGCCTTTGCCACACGCTGGGCAATCATCTCCTCGGAGTCGGTCTGACGTGCTATAAGACGGCGGCGCAACTCCTCAACCGACGGTGGTTGGATGAATATGCTGAGCGCCTTGTCGCCATAGTATTTCTTAATATTCACTCCGCCTTTCACATCGACGTCGAACACCACATTCTGTCCGGCTTTCAACTGGCGCTCCACCTGCGCCTTGAGTGTGCCGTAGAAGCGGTTTTCGTAAACCTCCTCATACTCGAGGAACTCGCCGGCATCGATCTTTGCGCGGAATTCATCGGCTGTAAGGAAGAAATACTCCACTCCATTCTGCTCTGTGCCACGAGGCTCACGCGAGGTGCACGAAATGGAAAAAGCAAGTTTCAGCTCGGGATGATTCTCCATGAGCCATCCGATGATAGTGCTCTTGCCCGACCCACTCGGAGCCGAGAAGATGAGTAATTTTCCTCGTTTCTGTCGTTTCATAGGTTGTGCGGTTAACAGTTATGAAATATAAGGTTGCGATTGTCGCCGACGGCGTTAAAGAGCATTCAGCACTTGCTCTTTTATCTGCTCGAGCTCGTCCTTCATCTTCACCACGATGTTCTGCATCTCGGCGTTGTTGCTCTTCGAACCTGTGGTGTTGATCTCACGTCCCATCTCCTGGGCGATGAACCCAAGTTTCTTGCCTACGCCATGACCTTCCTCGGCCATAGTCTCGCAGAAATATTTCAGATGGTTTGCCAGACGCTGCTTCTCTTCACTGATGTCGAGCTTCTCGATATAATAGATGAGTTCCTGTTCGAGACGGTTCTTGTCGTACTCCACCTCAGGTATCTGTTCCAGTCCTGCAAGGATGCGCTGACGGATCTTCTCCACTCGCGACGCCTCGTAAGGCTCTATGCTGGCAAGAAGAGCCGAGATGTTGCCGATCTTCTCCTTGAACATCTGCTCGAGCGCCTTGCCTTCTTGCTTGCGGAAATCAACAAGAGCATCCAAAGCCTGATCGATAGCACCGAGTGCTACTGCCCATTCCTCATCGCTGAGTTCAATCTGATCGGTTTTTGTGAGCACGTCGGGCATGTGAACAAGTAGAGGAAGCAGCATGTCGGATGACATGGGAATGCCGAGGGATGACGACAAATCGCCGATCTGTCGGTAGTAGTTCTCCACCAGCGATACATTAATAGGAGTGGCAACGGCAGCCACGTCCTGCTCAATCCAAATGGAGAAATCGACTTTTCCACGTTCTAGCTTACGCGACACCATCTGGCGTATCTCCATTTCCTTCTCTCTATAGAGCGGAGCGATGCGTGTGGAAAGGTCAAGCGACTTACTGTTGAGCGACTTAATCTCAACATTGATTTTCTTATCTTTATAGGCTACGACCGACTTGCCGTAACCCGTCATCGACATAATCATAATGTATAAACGCGTTAAATTTCTGCAAAAGTAATAATTTTGAAGAAAAAAAGCATAATTTTGCAATCTAAATATAAAGAAAAATAAAATTATGTCGTGTATTTTGAACATTGACACAAGTACAGACGTCTGTTCGGTTGCTGTCAGCGAGAATGGTGCGTGCATCTTCAGCAAGGAAGACCATAGCGGCCCCAACCATGCTGTCAACCTCGGTGTCTTTGTCGATGAGGCGATGTCGTTTACCGACAATCATGCCATACCCTTCGATGCCGTTGCCGTCAGTGCAGGCCCAGGATCGTACACTGGATTGAGGATAGGCGTCAGCATGGCAAAGGGTATCTGCTATGCCCGCGACCTGAAGCTGATTTCAGTGCCTACACTCGAGACGATGTGCGTTCCACTGTTGCTCGGCGAGAAAATCGAGGAAGACGACGCACTGCTGTGTCCGATGATCGATGCGCGGCGTATGGAGGTATATGCACAAGTGTTCGACCGCAGCCTGAAAGTGGTGCGCGACATACAGGCCGACATCGTCGATGCCGATACCTATCGCAGTCTGCTCGACGAGCATGTGGTCTATTTCTTCGGAAACGGTGCAGAGAAATGCCGCAACGCTATAAACCACGCGAATGCACGATTCATTTCAGGCATCGAGCCATTGGCGAAGAACATGTTCCCGCTGGCCGAGAAGCGGTTCCTGAACGACAAGTTTGAAGACGTGGCATATTTTGTTCCTTTCTATCTGAAAGACTTTGTGGCAAAGACTCCTAAGAAGCTATTATAAAACAATAAACCAGATACGAGGTTGTTCACCCCTTTGAACATCAGCTAGTCTGGAGAAACTGTAAAGACTATGAATATAGAAGGACTTGATTACAACACCCAGCGCGAACCTCTCTTCATGCCCGAATATGGGCGAGAGATACAGCAGATGGTTGACATCGCAGTGGATATTCCCAACAGGAACGAACGCCAACGCTGTGCAGAGACAATAGTCAACATAATGAGGCGAATGACCATACAGAAGCGCTCGAGCGAAGATTTCGAGCATAAACTATGGGATCACTTGGCACTGATGAGCGGGTTCCGCCTCGACATCGATTATCCGTTCGACATTTCAAATGCTGCACAGATAAGCAACAAGCCCGAGCCGATGAAGTATCCGATGAAAAAGATTCCCGTGCGCCACTATGGGAGCATGGTCTTCGACACCCTCGAAAAGCTGAAATCGATGCCTGACGGTGAAGAGCGCGACCGTCTCACACAGATGATTGCCAACCAGATGAAGCGCAACCTGGTGCAATGGGGCCACGGAGCACCCGATGATGAGAAGATCGTAGCCGACCTTGAGCAGTTTACCGACGGACGGATACACATATCAACCAGCGATGTGGCGAAAGACTCAAGATATGGCAACGACAAAAAAAGAAAAAGAAAGTAGCAGACAGGCTTACTGCAATCAAATAATTATTTTGCATTCAACCATCCACTAAACTAATAAAGCATCCCGCACATGGAATCGTTTATAATTGAAGGCGGCCACCGGCTAAGCGGAACAATAAAACCCCAAGGTGCCAAGAACGAGGCGCTGGAGGTGATTGGTGCTGTGCTACTTACCGCCGAGGAGGTGAGAATAAAGAATGTGCCAGAGATTCTCGATGTGGTAAATCTGATTCACTTGCTCCAAGACATTGGCGTGAAAGTGGTGCACAACGCATTCGGCGACTACACCTTCTGCGCTGAAAACATCGACCTGACACGTCTGAGAACTCCCGAATACGCAATGAAATGCTCGAGACTTCGTGGCAGCGTGCTCATGATAGGACCGCTTCTGGGCCGGTTCGGTGAGGCATCGATAGCAAAGCCGGGTGGCGACAAGATAGGTCGGCGCAGGCTCGATACGCATTTTCTCGGATTTAAGAAACTCGGAGCAGAGTTCGTCCACGACGAGCCGACGGGGCTATACCATATTAAAGCCGATAAACTGAAAGGGTGTTACATGCTACTCGATGAGGCATCTATCACCGGGACGGCTAATATCATCATGGCTTCGGTGCTGGCCGAGGGCACCACAACAATCTACAATGCCGCATGCGAGCCTTATATACAACAGTTATGTCGCATGCTCAACAGTATGGGTGCTAAAATCACAGGCATCGGGTCGAACCTGCTGACGATACATGGTGTGACCGAACTAAAGGGCACTGAGCACATCGTGCTGCCCGACATGATTGAGGTTGGCTCGTTCATAGGCATGGCAGCAATGGTAGGCGACGGCATAAGGATTAAAGACTCATCGGTGGAAAACCTCGGTCTGATACCCGATGCATTCCGACGTTTGGGTATAAAAATAGAGATAGAGGGCGACGACATCATTGTTCCGCGTCAGCCTCATTATCAGGTATCCTCGTTTGTCGATGGCACGATAATGACTCTTGCCGACGCTCCGTGGCCAGGACTGACGCCCGACCTCATCTCTGTGCTTATCGTTGTTGCCACACAGGCACAAGGGAGTGTGCTGTTCCACCAAAAGATGTTCGAGAGCCGACTATTCTTCGTTGACAAACTCATCGACATGGGAGCACAGATAATACTGTGCGATCCTCACCGCGCGGTGGTGGTTGGTCACGACCATAAGGTGCGACTGCGTGCAGGACGGATGTCGAGTCCCGACATCAGGGCGGGCATCGCACTGCTCATAGCAGCCCTCAGTGCAAAGGGCACAAGTCACATCGATAACATCGCACAGATTGACCGAGGATATCAGAACATCGAGGAGCGACTAAAAGCTCTGGGTGCAATGATAACAAGAGTGAACGACTGAGAACGGATTGACGGATTAACAGATTAACGGAATGACGGATTAACAGATTAACGGGTTGACGGATTGACGGATTAACATATTAACGGATTTGACGGGTTGATGTGCAATCGTTATATTTCAACCAACAACAATCATATTTAAAGATGATCAGCTACGACGACGTATTCCGCATAGGAAAGATAGGAAAGCCCCACGGAGTGAAGGGTGAGGTGACTATGCACATCGACGACGACGTGTTCGACCGCACCGATGCCGACTATGTCATCCTATCCATCGACGGCACACTGGTGCCCTTCTTCTTTGAGGAATATCGCTTCCGCACCGACGAGACCGTGCTCGTGAAATTCACCGACATCGACACCACCGACGAGGCACGCCGACTGACAGGGTGCGAGGTATACTTCGAGCGCAGCAAGTCGCAGGCAGAGGAGAGCAACGAACTGTCGTGGGCAGAGATTGTCGGATTCAATGTCGTTGACATTTCAGCAGGCAATATCATCGGAAAGGTGGAGAATGTCAACCTATCAACAATTAACACCCTTCTCGAGGTGCGCAGCAGCGAAGGGAAGGATATCCTCATACCTGCCGTCGATGAGATAGTAATCAGCGTCGATGCTCGCAAGAAAGAAATCGTAGTAGCATTGCCCGACGGACTGCTCGAGATTTGATATAGTGAAAAAACTGATAGTTTAGAAGTTAAAGAGTTCGGCCCATGAAACAACAGATATGCATACTCGGATCCACTGGTTCTATTGGCACACAGGCACTTGATGTCATCCGACAACATGCCGACCGCTACGAGGTGTATTGCCTCACTGCCAACAATCGCGTAGAACAACTTGCCCAGCAAGCCCGCGAGTTTAAACCGGCTGCCGTGGTTATTGCCAACGAACAGCACTACCAACGACTTACCGAACTGCTTGCCGACGAGCCCGACATAAAGGTCTATGCCGGTCGCGATGCTCTCTGCCAGATTGTAGAGGCCGACCCTATCGACATGGTGCTCACGGCAATGGTGGGATTCTCTGGCCTTGAACCAACCATACACGCCATCAAGGCACGGAAGAAAATCTGCCTTGCCAACAAGGAAACTCTCGTCGTTGCCGGAGAGCTGATAACTCAGCTCGCCACACAATACCATGTGCCGATATTGCCCGTCGACAGCGAGCACTCCGCCATATTCCAGAGCATCGTGGGCGAAGGCGACAATGCCATATCTAAGATTCTCCTCACCTGTTCGGGCGGTCCGTTCCGTCTGCTCACATCCGAACAGATGGCCACAGTATCTGCTGCCGATGCCCTGCGCCACCCAACTTGGGACATGGGAGCAAAGATTACCATCGACTCGGCAACGCTCATGAACAAAGGTTTCGAGGTGATTGAAGCCCGCTGGCTCTTCGGTGTACCGGCAGAGAATATCGAGGTACTCATCCATCCACAGTCGATTGTTCACAGCGCCGTGGAGTTTGTCGATGGCTCGGTGAAAGCGCAGCTTGGTGTCCCCGACATGCGTCTGCCCATACAATACGCCTTCTCGTTCCCCGAGCGACTGCCACTGAGTGGTGAGCGACTGTCGCTGTTCGACAAGCATCTTGAGTTCTTCCATCCCGACACAGAACGCTTCCGCTGTCTCGCCCTCGCCTTCGAAGCACTCCATCAGGGCGGTAACATGCCGTGCATAGTCAATGCCGCCAACGAGATAGCCAACGAGGCCTTCCGCCGTCAGCAGTGCTCATTCTTCGACGTGGCACGTATCATCGAGCACACCATGCAGCACGCACAGTTCAGCAGAGAAACCTCCCTCGATGTGTATTTGCAGACCGATGCCGAGGCGCGAAGCATTGCAAGTGAAATGATAAAATAAACGTGAAAGAATATTAGAAAAACTATTGCCTCTCTTCGGAGAGGCTTTTTTGTATATGCGTCTATAGCGGCAGGGAGAAAAGAAGAAAACGAGTGGTGAGAATTTTGCTAGCAAAATTTCGAATAAAGAGGCTCTTTAATGCCAATAAAGTGCCCAGTTAATGAAAATTTTGCTAGCAAAATTATTT
>CACZRN010000058.1 GCA_902783625.1 uncultured Prevotellaceae bacterium | reverse complement strand
CTCTCTGCAAGATGGCTGGCAGCTGCTATATCCTCGGCAGAGGGATTATAGAAGACAATTATTATGAAAACCTTATCGCTCATTTACTGTCATCGGGCGGATTATGTCCTATCCCCACAAATCGCTGCACCGACAAGACGAATACTATCAGATATTGGAACAGGACTGAAAGACTGAGTATGAGATTCTCTTGGAAGAACTGCAGTATCAGTATCTCTGCGACATAGGCATACATGCATCTGCTGATACCTCCTCCATTGCGGAACATCCTATATAGCCATCCGGTAAACACACCGTAAACAGTAGCGAAGAATGCCACGCCGCGATAGCCGAAATCTTCGTAGAACGGCTGGAACACGGTGTACACGTTAGTGGTTATAGGCACCATCACAAACTCCTGCAGCTTCGGCTCTACGGCGAAATGACCTATGCCGAACTTCGAAAGTACTGCATAGAAGAATGCAAACGTACGCGAACCGAACTGCTCGGTAAGTTTTTCCTGCACTTGCCCGAAAGCCACCGACGGCGACAGCACATACATCGAGAAGAAGTCCATGAACGTGTTGTTCTCAGTGGCTGCCTCGGTATCGACACTCCTGAGAAGGTTTATGCCATAGAAAAGGAATATTATCAACACCCCCGCAATGACAATTCTCGAAAGGGGTATCTTGCGCTTCTCGTAGAGTATGAATACGGTGACGAGAAGCATGAAGAATATCGAGCCCTTCTCCATGATGGCAATGGCACACATGATGTTGGCAAGCACGATACACAGCAGCACCCACTTGCTTATCTTCGGATAGCGCCAGACGGCAACAATGAAGAGTGCCTGATTGATGGAGCGCACATATTTAAGCAGTCCTGTCCCAGTTTCGTCTGACTCGCTCAGCGTCAGAATACGAAGATTATAGAAGAGGTTATCCATACTGAACATCGACACAACTTTGTAAATCTTATACAGATAGACAGGTGTGAGCAATATGGATATAAGGAAAAACATCATGAAAAACAGTTTGTTCAGGGGAATCCCTTCGCCTGCCCTGCTCATGGCACCGCTCCTGTCGGGCAAAGAATAGTATGTCAGTATAGACGACACGGAAAGAATAGGCACCCATATCCACACGCAATAGAAGAATTTATCTTCAAGCGGATAGAGCAGCGAGCCATATTGTGTGAAAAGCAAAAGAATGACAAGCCACACTCCCGTGGTAATAAACCAGGGAGAGAAGACGTCGCCTATCTTGAAAACAAAGTACGACACCAACATTATCGCCAAAACGATTATGAGTCCTGTCATTTCTTTTTATCAGTTTACAGCCTGCGGTTAAAAGGCTTTTATCTTGCGGTTAAAAGGCTTTTATCTTGCGCTTAACCATCCCTTAAGCGAGACATAAGAGCCCATTTATCACTTCTTCCAGATACCTTTAGCCTTGCCTCTAATCAATTTATTGAACTGTATGCGATTTACTATTGCACCCGGGATGTTGACAATGCACAATGCGAATATCACTCCTACCACGCCGAACGAGCGCCCCATGGCAACAGACAACGGGATGTAAACAGCTGCAGAAGTGAGCGTCATGATAAGCTGAACACGAAGGTAGCCGAAGCCGTTGAGGAAATAGGAGTAGCAGAGGCTGGTGATGATTATCATCATATAGAGTGCCATACCTATCGAGAGGAGTATCGGGATTTCTATTCCGCTGCCTACCCAGATGTGATAAACGGGCTTCGACACCACAACCATCAAGGTAAGCATCGCCACGAAGCCCAGCAATATATAGTTCATGCGCCGCATCGACTGGCTAATCCAGCGCATGTCGCATCGCTCATAGGCATCGGTGGTGGCAGTCCAGAACGGTACGCCGATGACGGTGAATATCATCATCGTCAGACTGAAATAACGATATGCTACCTGATATGGCGTCACCATTGCGGGTGAGACTATGCGCGAGATGATGGCATTCGACGATGCGAAGATGATGATGCCAGCCATCTGCAACAAGAAGAACTGGAACCCCAAGCCAAACAACTCGCCCACCATCGCCGTCTTAAAGTAGCGTATCGAGGGGCGCAGCTCGGGGAATTTCTTATAGAACGTTATCGGATAGGCGGCAAGATATATCAGCAGTGGCGACAATGTGTTTGCCACTGCCACCCACATGAGCATGTTGTCGAGGGGCTTCAGCCTGCTGAGGACGAAGATGATGACGAGCGCCAATGTCTGTCCGCCAACCACAAGGGCATTGTTCACCGCGGGCAGCTGCATGCCGAGATAGACGTTGCCGATGAACTTAATGACGAAGTGGGCGCATACAAGGATAAGCGACACGGTATATACAGCTCTGAGATTCTCGACAATGGCAGGCGAGACATTCAGGATGTGATAGATGTCGAGCGTGTTTATCAGTATAAGCAGCACCACTGCTATGGGCAGCATGATGAACATTAGTGTGAAGAATGTCGACGACACACTCTGCCGCGCTTTCTCCATATCGCCGTTGGCCCAATACACTGCGAGACGGTTACGCAAGCCATTGCCAAGTCCGATATCTAGCGACTCTGTCCAGATGAGGAATGAGTTGACCGTGAGCCACACGCCATTCTCGTAGTCGCCCAGACAGAAGATAGTCAGCGGCACCATAAGCAGCTGCACCACCCCTGCCCATCCCTTGGTGAGGAACGAGTAGAAGACATTCTTACGAATGAGTGAATTACGTTTCTGGCCGTTATCGGTTCTTACCATTTCTCAATCTTTGTCTTTACGCTTTTCGTTTATTCTCTCCCTGAGTAGCACCCACCATGCCACGAACAGTAGTGCATAGAACAATGCCACGGCGCTGTTCACCACCCATGCGCGGGCACCTCCAGACTTGAATGTCGGCATTGTCTTCAGACGTGACGACACAAGAAGCTGTTGCTGCTGGCGCATCTCGGCACGCTTCAGCATCACACATGCCTTGGAATACTCGCCATAGCGCTTCTCGCTCTCGTCTCTGAGGTATTCCAACTCGTTTTGCCCTGACTGGGTGCTCACATCGAGATGACTATCGTAGTATGCGGCATACTTACGCTCGCTTTCTTCATAGGCACGTTTCAACTCCGCTGCCTGACGGCGGTAGTAGTCGGCTTCGGCTTTCACACGATCGGCATTCATCTGACGGAAGAAGCCATCGAGGAAGGAGGTCATCCTGCTTGCTATAGCCGACGACACAGCGGCATCTTCGTCTTCGTACTGAACGGTGATGAGTCCGGTCTTCAACTTTATCTCGTTTTTCAGACGGCGATGGATAATGTCTTCAACACTATGCTTGCTTCCATTTACCCACCAGGGATATGTGTAGCATTCGCTGACATGCTGCTCGAGAGTCTTCACCTCGCCATCGGATTCTGTCACCACGGCATGCTTTATGGTATCGACAAGCTGCGGCGAGGTGAGTATCTTGGTATATGAATACGGGTCGTTGGCTATCGGCGGAGTCTGTTTGTGGCTCAGTATGTCATCGGCATATTCCTTTGCCCCAACAAGCACATTCATCGGTGCCGCCCATTCCACAGCCAGCATTTCCTGCGACTTATATGTCGTGGGGGTAGATATGGAAACAACGGCTGCCACAATTAATGCAATAGCCGCTGCGCAAAAGAATGTCTTCTTGTTGCCGACGAATGTCTTCCATATACTCTGAGAACTGCTCATGAACCGAACCGTAAACTAAAGAATCACCAGTTAATGATTACCAGTTCGCGACGGTGTCGCAATATTATCCACGCAATATATGCGAAGAATGCGAGGAACAGGAACGTGGCGAGTATGAATACCTTTGGTGTGTTGCTGTGTCGGATAGGCACCACGGGGTTCTGCACCACGGTGAATGCGGGTGTCTTTTCCTGCACCTTTGCCTTTGCCACCTGCAACTGCTGAACCACCTGAGTGTAGATATTGTACTTCAACTGCATGTCATTCTCCAGATCGGCTTCTTTCGAGCGATAGCTCATAAGGCGCAGGTCTTGGTTGTTATCGCAGAAAGCGGCATAAGCATGTCGTGCTCGGGTGTAGTCGTTCTTCGCCTCGGTGTAGAGCTGCTCCATATAACTGAGGTCGTTGCAAGCCTTCTTTGTACGATACTGAGTGATGAACTCCTGCAGATGATTCTTTATGGAGTCGGTAAGCAATGCCACGGCAAGCGGATCCTGAGCTGTGAGCTCGAGGGTGATAAGCCCTGTCTTCTTGTCAACGGCACAGAAGATGCGCCTTTGTATTCCGCTGACGATGTTATACTGCTCGCGAGTGAGACGGAAGGGGTCCACCTTGTTAGGATTGCCAGTCTCTTTCTTCTTTGGCAGCAGGTCCATGAGCCACTTGCGGGGTAATCCCCACCATGGCTTCTTCTGCCCATTCTTCAGATAATCATACAGCGTCACCTCCTGAGCATTGTCGGTTGTCTTCAGCTTTATATCGAACAACTGCGTGACAAACTCCGTGGAATTGAAAATCTCGGGATAGATGTCGGGATAAATAGCGTCGCCAGTCATATTGTTGTCGCCGTAGAGTCCTATCATCGATGCAAGCGACGAGAGTCCTGAGGTCATAGTGTTGCTCGATGTCTCGGGAGCGAGCACCACACGCGACTTATAGATACGCGGTACACTGAATGCCACGATAATGGCGAAGATAGTGGTAAGCAACAGTAGCAATATGATTTGTTTCTTTCGCTCGAGAATCAACTCGAAGAAACGCTTTATATCTAAATCGACTTTAAAATTACTCATTTCTTGATTCTTTATTTTCATGCTGAAGAGTCTGCACGCCTGTTCCTCGTGGAATCCTTATAGCAAGTGCAGACTCCTTTGCCGGTTGTTTACTTCAAAATATTTGCAAGTGTGGCGATGATTGCGGCGAACGAACCTACCGAAGTGGCTATCGACAGTCGCTCAGAGATTGTCGTAGTGCTCACTGCCTTTGCCGGTACAACGATTTCGCTGCCTGGCATAGGCTTCGACCAGTGGTTCACCTTCTCCACAAATCCGTTCTGATAGATTATGTATGCATTTCTCTTCTTGGCACGCGATGAGAAGCCTCCAGCCTGATTGATGTAGTATGATGCCGACTTACCCTTCACGTAAGGCACGGTGTTGGGATACATCACCTCGCCGTTAATCTTCACTGTTCCGTTATACTGTGGCACCACAACTCGGTCACCTTCACGAATGACGATATCCTCAGGGCCACCTGGGTTCTCAAGTGCTTTCTCGAGTTCTATACCTACTGGATAGAATGCCGGTATCTCGAACACCTGCATCTGCTGCGTATTTGTCGTTTTATTACCCACTGCCTGAGCTATTGCGTTTGCACTTCCTGCCTTCATCAGTGCCTCTCGCATGTTCGCATCTTGGTCGATACGCTCTTTCTTCAGAATTGCCTCCATGCGCTCACGCTCTGTGGCATTGGTCTTACGCATGAGTCGTGCACCGGGTACATAAGCCAAATCGCTCACACCACCTGCTGCTTTCACCAAGTCGCTCAAGCGTGGCTGACGGTTGCTGAGGGTATAGTTTCCGGCAAACATCACCTCGCCTTCGATGGTGACATTCTGTAATTCTGTCGAACCGGGGCTCTTTCTCACATACACCTCGTCGAAAGGCTGTAGTATGAAGCCCTGCTCGCCGTCGATGACAAATCCGTCTTTCAGTGCAAACGAGAACGTATGTGCACGCAAGCTGTCGGATGTCATTGCCTTCGGATCTCGTATGCGACGTGCCACGTCAACCTTCACCGTCGAGGCATTGTCTTTGAGTCCGCCAGCCTGAAGAACGAAGTCTTCCAGCGTCTCGTTGTCGGCATATTTGTAAACACCGGGGTATTGCACCTCGCCGTGTATGGTGATGGTGCGCTCCTCCATGACATCACTGCGTGTAGGCACGAAGAGCACATCATTGGGCTTCATAGGTATGTCGGCAACGGTACCGTTCATGATGCCGTCGATATCGACTGATATAACCTCCAACGTGCGGTCGGGTTTCATCCTGTGCATCACGGCATGTGCTGTGAAGGCATCTTCTGTCACTCCGTCGGCACTCTCAAGAAGCGAGCGCACACTGTTGATGGCACCGCCCACCTGATACATTCCGGGACGGAACACAGCTCCCTTCAGTTCAACCATGTTCTCGTAGCGAGGCAGGATTGAGTCGATGAGCACTGAGTCGCCGTCGACTACGCGGAATGTGTTCCAATCGAACTCGCCGACATTGAACACAGAATGCTCCTTGCCCGTCTTGCGTATCACACGCATGGCTTTGGTGTAGGCATCGCCGGTGAAACCACCCGAGTATTTCAGCAGCGTGGCAAGACTCTCATCGGTGCGCATCTCGTAGTACATGGGGCGCTTCACCCTGCCGCCGATATTCACAATGCAGTCGTAGGTACCAACGATAATCATGTCACCGTCAGACAGACGCACATTGCCCGACTGCTTGCCGTTGAGGATATAGTCGTAGATATCGACAGTGCTGACGAGCCGCCCACCACGATACACCTTTATGTTACGGAGCGTACCCAGGTCGTTGGTACCTCCTGCCATATAGAGTGCGTGGAACACCGAGGCGAATGCCGAGAGGGTGAACGTGCCTGGTGTCTTCACCTCGCCCATCACATTGACCGTAATGGTGCGCGACTGTCCCAGCGTCAGCTTGATGCTCGAGCTGCTATAGCGCGATCCAACCTTCGAACGTATGCGGCTGTTGGCTTGCTCGACGGTGAGACCACTCACTGCCACAGGACCGAAACCGTCGATGATGATATCGCCGTCGGGGGTGACGGTGGCTTGCATGCTCTTCTGCGATGCACCGTAGATGTCGATGTTCACCTCGTCGCCGGGACCGAGGATATAGTTTTGCGGAGTAGCAATGTTCATTGCCGGCTCGAAGGTCAGCTCCTTATTGTTGAATATGTCGCGTCCGAACACTTTCTTCTTATTCATCTCGCGCTCCTCGAGCAGTTGCTCAAGCCATGCTATCGAGTCGATAGGCAGGAAGTCGCCCAGTGCCTCGTCCATAGCGAGGAAGTCGTCGTCGAACGGCGTGACAGCACCTGTGCGAGGCTCGTTGCTCTGCAATCTGTAGTTGCTCCTCGATGCCGCCTTATCATCACTGCTTGTGTTAGCACCCACACGGGCACCGTTGCGCTGCGTGGCATTCTTGCCGCCATTGCTCGAGCGCAGACGACTGCTGCCCTGGTTGGCATCGTCGGTCTTGCCGAGAGTGCCGTCTTTCTGCTGACGCTCATATTTCGTCACGGCACGGCGCACGTCATACACATCGACGCCTCGTTGGATGAGCTTTGTGACAATCTGCTCACGCGAGGTGCCTTTCTCGTTTTCGGTAGTAATGAAAGAGACGATTTGTTCGTCGGTCATCGAGTGTTGTGCAAACGACACTGAAGGATAAATCAGCATCGCTGCAAAGAACAGAAGAATTTTTTTCATATAGTTTGTGTTCATTATTGCACGTCGTTAAGGAATCCACACTCTTATTCTCGTCAGGAAAACAGGGTGCAGAGTTCCTGTTTCAGTATTTTATTCTATTTATTAACTCCGTTTTCTCCATTTTATTGTACGGACGCGCAAAATTATATAATAAAGACGAGATTTTCTCATTTTCGCGGCATTAATTCAACAGAAATCTGCTTTTCTTGTCTAAAAACGCACGCTTTCTACTGTTTCAACCTGCATGCTAACGTCCCTCAACCCATCATTCATCTATCATCACCGACGACACCTCACCCCAGTCATCAGCCGACTCAACGACCACAGCACCGCCCGAACCTACGCAGCCACACGCCCTGTACTCCTTATACTCCCTGCCTCCATCCAGAAGAGTCGTACGCCCTGCATTTCTCACGCCCCCCCCCGCCTCCTTAGCCACCCTCTCCAAGTGCTGAGCATAGGCACGCAATCCGTCCCGGGATACTATCGGCTGCTGTCCTGTACTCCCCAAACACTTTGACTATCGGAAACAAGTAAATGGAAACTAAGCTTTTGTCGTTTTGGGTATCATATTCCACTTGCAAAGATACAAAAAATTCAGCTAATCTACAAGAATAATTACAATTATTTTCGAAAAATTTTATTAACATTTGTTCAGTCTTTCAAAAAGGGTGGTATCCAAGGTGTCCAGGTGTCCAGGTGTCCAAACACACCCCCTAAAACCACTATTTAGGAAAAATTGAAATAATTGTACATCGCGCGTACATTATTATATAAGATATATTATATCTTCAAAATTAAAAATGCCCATTAGACCCTATTTGTGGACACCTGGACACCGTGGACACCTTGGACACCAATGTAACATTTTGGCATTTTTGCATATTTTTTTAACTTGAATAATTTTAACATCTTTTTAATATAATATTTAACAACTATTAACTGTATCTTTCGCGGTTATTTCAACCTATTTTTGTATCTTTGCAGTGACAAAGGATCGCTCCAAATGTACCCATGGAAAAGAGCCTTTCATACCCGGGAAAGCTCGCAGATGCCGATATTAAAATCAGCCGACGTTGCCCCGCTGGGAACCAACGGTCGCTGTTCCGAGCGAAGCGAAGGAGGGAAAGCAATGCTGAAATTTTAAAGAAAGCATCAAGAAGTTCAGCGAAGCTAAAAGAGGCTTTTATGTTAAAGAAAAGAGGCTTTTACGTTAAAGAAAAGGGGCTTTTATCCTTGACAAAAGAGTTCTTTTACATGCTTACATAGAGAGATAAAGGCAAAGGTGTTCCGCTATCAGAAGAAAAAAGGACAACCTTGCGGCTGTCCTTAGGCGTTACAGAACGTCTCTGAGAGCTATCAGAGCGACTCGGTGTCGTCGGTGGGTACGAGGCCTTCGATATACTTGCAGAGTATGCCTATACCGGTAATATTCTCCCCTCCCTGCGGTATGATAAGGTCGGCATAGCGCTTGGTGGGCTCAATGAACTGCTCGTGCATGGGCTTGAGCACCTTGCGATAGCGATCAACCACCATCGATACGGTGCGTCCGCGATCAATAGTGTCGCGCTCGATGTTGCGGATAAGACGCTCGTCGGGGTCGGTATCGACAAATATCTTCAGGTCCATCATGTTGCGCAACTTCTTATCTATGAGCGTCATGATGCCCTCGATGATGATGACGGGCTTAGGCTCCACGTGGATAGTCTCAGGCAGACGGTTGCTCAGGATATAGGAATATGTGGGCTGCTCAATTGCCTTGCCTGAGCGGAGGTCGTTCAACTGCCTGGTGAGCAATTTCCAGTCGAAGGCATCGGGATGGTCGAAGTTGATGGCTTTGCGCTCCTCGTCGGTCATGTGCGACGTGTCGTTATAATACGAGTCGAGTGGTACCACTGCCACGTGATGCGGCGGCAGAGCCTCAACGATTTTCTTCACCACGGTGGTCTTTCCCGAACCTGTACCGCCGGCGATGCCAATAATCGTGATCTTGTTCATAATATGTACTTTATTTAAATTTTTATTTCAGTCATCTCATTTGTCCAAGGCTCTAGAAAAGTAGGTTTAAATGCCTTCATTCTCAAACATTGCCTTATATCTCTCTGCCTTCCTCTCCACCTTCATGGGATATGCTCGCGAGGAGCTCGGCATGCGATAGAGCCGCAGATGTCTGCCGTTGCGAATGAAGTCGGAATACGAACCGACACGTGGTTGTTCGCAAAGCCCGAAGTAACTGCATGCCAGACCGGTAGACTTCTCGCCTGTGGTGACGATGGCAGCACACTCAGGTAGCTTGTCGAGCAGTTCGTCGAGAGGTGTCGGGGTGACCACTTCAAGGTCCTTATCTGATGCCGTATTCTTCAGTCGTATCACCTCGATGGCTGTATCGAAGATGGCAATGCCGTGTGAGGTAAGGAACGAACGGATAAGCGAAAGGCGGAAGGTGTGGTGCTCGTCATCGACGAAATGGTTTTTGTCATCGAAAAAGCACAGTCCCATGATTCGCCAGAAATCGTTCTGGAAGTTAGGATAGAAGAACTCCATCGACCAGCGCTTGCGTGCCGGAGGGAAACTGCCCAGCATAAGCATTCGGGCATGCTCGGGCAGGAACGGCTGAAGCGGGTGACGCTCTGTTTCCATCAGCAACCGGATAAAGAAAAACCCGCAAATGCGACACAGGCACGGGGGCCTCGACATCATTACATTTGCGGATTCTTCATCATATCGTCAGGTGTTTATCTCTGTTCCTTAAGCATGTAAACGACAACGGGCAGGTGGTCGCTATAGCCATCGAGCCACACACCGCCGGCAGTGGTACGCTTGGGTGAGCCCTTGTACTTGCCTGCCTGTTGCAACAGATAGTCGCGACGGATAACCTGCTGCTTCCAGTACTTCATGGTGCTATAGTCGCGGGTGCCTTCCTTGTCGAGGGCATTAGGAGTGAGCAGAATCTGGTCGAACAGGTTCCACGAGCCGTTATACATGAGTGTTCCCTTGCCTTCTTTGGCGAGGATATTGTAGAACGGGTTGAACATGTCGTCGCTCTCCACCTGCTTCACATCAGGCTTTCCGCGCAGCACATCCTTCATGCTCCGGCTTACGGGGTCGTCGTTCATATCGCCCATGACAAACACCTTGCAGTCGGGATCGTCGGCAAGGAGCGAGTCTTTAACAGCCTTTATCTGCTTTGCACCAAGTTCGCGGTAGTATGAACCAGCAGCACGGCTTGGCAAGTGGCAGACGATGATGGCCACATGCTCGTCGGCAAGGGTACCGCTGACAGTGAAGAAGCCACGGGTAGCCCTCCTGCTGTCCTCAGGAAGCTCATACACATAAGGCACGAGTTTTGTGTCGCGCACCGTGAAGAGCGAGGGATTGTACAACAGAGCACAATCGACACCACGCTGGTCGGGGCCTTCGATATGCACAAACTGGAAGTTGCGCTCGGCAAGTGGCGGCTGTGCACAGAGATCGGTAAGAACATGTGCGTTCTCAATCTCGCTGACACCAATGGCGGCACATCCCACTCCCGGAAGCACATCTGTACCCATATCGGCAAGGGCACGAGCCATATTCTTCTGCTTACTATCATACTTCATACCATTCCAACGATAGCTGCCAGAAGGAAGAAACTCATAGTCGTTCTTGCCCACATCATGACAGGTATCGAACAGATTCTCAAGATTGTAAAAACCTATCGAATAGCACGAAAACTTTTTCTGAGCCGATACGCTCAGAGATGCCATAAAGACTAAGGCAATTGTCAGGATTTGTCTTTTCATCTTATTTAAAACTATTATTATGTTCGATAAAAACATGAAGATATAACATCCCCAAATTAATCACTCTGCAAATATCTAACTTATTCTGAAAACAACCAAATATTTGTTGAAAAAAAAATATAAAAAATTACTTTAGTATTCAAAATTTATTTTGTTACTTTGCAAAAGATATAACATTATTAAATATATATACTATGCAGAAGAAGCTGAAATTAGCTGTGATAGCCCTATTTTGCATGCCTTTGCTACACGCGCAGACTGGTGACGACACCAATGCGCAGAAAGCAAACGTGATGGATGAGTCGGCTTTCACTTTCACAGAGGCACAGATTGGCGAGGACAACGACGCGTCGGACAACGTCACAATCCTCAACTCCAATACAAACGTCTACGCCTCAGAAGTGGGATATCAGTTCTCGCCCGTGAGATTCAGATATCGCGCTTTTAACCAAAAATACAATGATGTCTACATCAACGGAGTACTGATGAACGACATGGAGTCGGGACAGTTCCGCTATTCCATGGTGGGAGGACTCAACCAGCAGACGAGAAACGTTGACTTTGCCCTGCCGTTCGAGAACAACAACTTCTCGATGACCAACATGGCAGGAAGCAACAACTACGACTTCCGCGCAGGAAGCATGGCAGCCGGACATCGCATAACCCTCAGCGGAGCTAACCGAAACTACACGTTCCGCGGCATGTACACCTATGCATCGGGCTTCAACGAGAAAGGATGGGCTATAGCCGCAAACGTGACATACCGCTGGGCAAAGGAAGGATATGTGGAGGGAACATTCTACAACTCGCTCTCATACTTCTTCGGGGTGCAGAAGAAATGGACAAACGGACATTCGCTCGCTCTCTCAACATGGGGTAATCCGACAGAAAGAGCAAGTCAGGGAGCTTCTACCGACGAGGCATACTGGCTGGCAAACGATTATTACTACAACCCATATTGGGGTTATCAGAACGGACACAAGAGAAATTCTCGTGTAGTAAACGATTTCGCTCCTTCCGCAATACTCACCTGGGACTGGGACATCAACAACGACACAAAGCTCGTTACATCGGTATTCGGAAAGTACAGCACATACAAAAGCACAAAGCTAAACTACAACAGTGCCGAAAACCCACAGCCCGACTATTGGAAGAACCTGCCGTCGAGCTACTACGATGTATGGAACACTGAGAACGTGAACTATCGCGATCATCAGGCATACAACGACTGGAACGACGCACGCGAGTACTGGATGGCATCAAAAGCTAACCGACAGATTAACTGGGACAAGCTCTATTACGCCAACCAGCAGGCAGGCTTGACAGGAGCCGACGCTCTCTATTACGTGCAGGCAAAGCATAACAACAACCTGATGCTTACCCTGACATCGACACTCAACAAGCGCATTAAGACCAATGCCGTGTGGAACAGCGGATTCATGGTTGCCACAAACCGCGGACGCCATTACCAGACAATGGAAGATCTGCTCGGTGCATCATCGTTCCACAACATCAACACTTACGCCTTGGGCAACTACGCCAACACCGACCCACGAGTGCACTACGACCTGAACACAGCAGGTGCCAACGGTGCAGGCAAGCTTATCTACGAAGGCGATAAGTTCGGATACGACTACAACATCAACGTTCACAAAGGAGCACTTTGGACAAACTACGCTGTCAACACCGGACGCTGGCACTTGAATGCAGCCGGCAGATGGGGCGGAACAATCATGCAGCGCAAAGGGCATATGCGCAACGGTATGTTCGCCGACAACTCATTCGGTAAGAGCGGAGTAGCTCGTTTTGGCGAGGCAGGAGCAAAGGGTAGCATGACATATAACATCGGACGCGGACATGTGATCTCGCTCGGTACAGGATATGAATGGCGTGCGCCACTTGCCACTACTGCTTTCGTGTCGCCAGAGATGAACAACGACTTCGTGAAGAACCTGAAGGATGAGCACATCTTCAGCAGTGAAATAGAATATCAGTATCAGAACGCAAGGCTTCACCTCAACTTCAATGCTTACTATACCTACATGTCGAAGGTTACCGAATGGCAGAACTTCTACTTCGACGACATTAACTCTTTCTCGTATGTCTCAATGACCGACATCAACAAAGAGTATTACGGAGTGGAGCTCGGTGTTACATACAAACTCACATCGTACCTCGACCTGAAAGCACTCGGAACAATCGGCGAGGCAAAGAATATCAACAACGCCAACGTGCGCTACCTTAACTCTACATCGGCAATGTACACTTACGACGTTGTCATGAACAAGGGAATGCGCGAGGCAGGAACACCACTCACCGCAGGTAGCATCGGACTCAGCTATCACCTCGGCGGATGGTTCATCGATCTCGATGGCAACTACTACGATCGCATCTATCTCTCCTACGCACCAAGTGCACGCTACGTGAAATCACTTAAGGTGGCAGGGAATGTCGACAACGAAGGAAACCTCGTCGTTCCTGAGCAAGCAAAGGGACACGGAGGATTCATGCTCGACGGATCAATAGGCAAGAATATACGATTGAAGAAGGGTAGCATCTCTATCAACTTCACCGTGACAAACATTTTGAACAATCAGAAGATCGTAACCGGTGGATATGAGCAGAGCCGTAGAGACTTTACCATACGCGACGACGGTACCACAAGCAACCGTACCTATCAGTTCACTAAGAATCCTAAGAAATACTACGCATTCGGTACTAACGGAATGCTTAACATCGCATACAAATTCTAAAAGCATACCGATATGAAAGAGATAAAAACAATACTTTTCGCAATCGTCTGCACACTTCTCGCATCATGCATGGGAGACGAGTATGCAGCACCTGAAATGGATGTAATCCCATTCGGTAACAATGCTATCACTGAATCTAACGTAGTCACCATCGCACAACTGAAAGAGAAATTCAAGTTTCCGATGATCACCGACTTCCGTTCGGGAAACTCATACAAGGAAGTTACCGAAGACATGCAGATAAAAGGCTACGTAACAGGTAACGACATCACCGGCAACCTCTACAATGAGATTGCACTGCAGGATGAGACAGGAGCAATTACCGTCGGCATACAGCAGGGAGGATTGTTCGGATTCCTGCCTGTGGGAGCTGAAATAATCATTGATCTTAAAGGACTCTATGTGGGTAACTACCGTTTGCAACCAAAGATTGGTGCTCCTACAAAGGTTAAGCAAGGAGCAAATGCCGGTAAGGATCAGCTCGGAGGTATCACAAGAACACAGTGGGCACAGCACTTCAAACTTACTGGCGCATCTAAGATAATCGAGCCTGAGGTGTTTGCCGAAGGACAGGCATCAACACAATGGAAAACTCTCGAAGATGCAGGAAAACTGGGAATTCTGAAGGGCGTGACTATCAAGAACGGATCATATTACGACGGAACAAACACAACCAACATTCCTTTCAACGAGGAATCAATGTTTGCTAATCCCGACTTCAACAACTCCGTGTCGTGGTTCTTCAACGAGCAACCCACAAGTGTGATGCTCTATAACAGCAACTTTGCCGACTTCGCTGCCAATCTTCTCCCACACGAGGCGGTTGACATCACGGGCATCATCAAGCGCTACAACAGTTCGTGGGAGATTATCATCCGCGACTTGAACGACATACAGCCGGCACAGGTGTTCAGCTACGATGACCTTGAGGGTTCAGGACATGGAACACAGGATGATCCGTTCAATGTGAAGCGTGCTATCGCACTCTGTACAGACAGTCACAACGACCCCGGTGTTGAGATATTTATTACTGGTGTAATCACTTCTGTAACTGAAGCTTCTACTCAATACGGAAATACTACCTACTTCATCACCGACCCAGAGGCTATGTCGCCACAGGGACCTGCTTACGACCTGCAGGTGTTCCGCGGCAAATACATAAACGGTGAATCAATTACCGAGAACAATGCCGCTGAGATGATGCAAAGCGTTGGTAAGACAGTACTGATCAAAGGAAAGCTTAAACTCTACAACGGCACGCCTGAAGTGGATGCCGGCAGCCAGATCATCTCGATGAAATAAGACTAAACACAACGAAAAAATAAAAACATAATATAATATGAAAAAGCTATTTTATTCATTCTTTGTTCTGGCTATGACAGCCATGACATTTATGAGCTGCGAGGATGTACCCACGCCATACGATGACCCCATCGATCCTGGTTTTGACCCCGCAGCTGCCGAGGTAGAACCCGAAGGTGACGGCACCCTCGAGAATCCATTCAACTCCGCTGCAGCCAATCAGACAGCCCTTATGCTCGAAAGCGGACAAGAGAGTGCACAGAAATATTACATCAAGGGTAAGGTGGTTTCTATCAACACTAACTTCGATTTCGATCCTAATTTCGGTAATGCGACATTCTACATCTCACCCGACGGTACATCAAACGGACAGTTCTACGTTTACCGTGCACTCTATCTTGGCAACAAGAAATACACTGCCGGTGCTGGTGAACTGCTTAAGGAAGGCGACGACGTGATTGTATGCGCAATACTCACCAACTACAACGGCACACCAGAGACAGCACAGAACAAGGCATTCCTGTATGAACTCAACGGAGTGTCGATTGAGGTTCCTGAAGGCAATCCTGAAGGCGACGGCACACTGCAAAGCCCATTCAACGCATGCGCTGCCAACCAGTTCACTGCTAAACTGGCAAACGGTGCCAAGAGCGACAAGGATGTCTACATCAAGGGTAAGGTAGCAAAGATTGTCACTAACAAGGACGGTGTCGTTCAGAACTACGATTCTGGATTTGGAAATGCCGTATTCTACATCTCCGACGACGGCACTGAAGAAAGCGAGACATTCTATATCTATCGCGCTCTCTATTTTGGCAACAAGGATTACGTATCAGGCGATGTGCTGAAAATCGGCGACGAAGTGATTATCTGCGGTAAGGTAACCAACTACAACGGTACCTACGAGACAGCACAGAAAGAGGCTTACCTCTACTCACTCAACGGCAAGACCGACGATGGCAGCGGCGACACTCCGCAGGGCGAGCCTAAAGGAAGCGGAACACAGGATGATCCTTACAATGCCACTGCAGCAAACAATGCAGCGAAAGCCCTCGATGCAAATGGAAAGATTGAGGATGTTTATGTGAAGGGTATCATCTCGAAGATTGCAAGCATTGATACTGGCGACTGGGGCAATGCCAACTACTATATCTCAGATGATGGCAGTGTCGAAAGCGAGCAGTTCTATATCTATCGCGGATTCTACATCGATGGACAGAAGTTCACCTCTGCCGACCAGATACAAGTGGGCGATGAAGTAGTTGTGAGAGGCGACCTTGTCAACCATAATGGCAACACACCTGAGTTCACGACAGGCAGCAGAATCCTCGTTCACAAGAAAGCAGGTGAAGGAGATGAAGATAGCAAAGTCCAGAAGACAGTCGACAAATACATCCTCACATTCACCATTGCCGACACTGAACCATCTGAAGAAGTCACGACTGTCAACTTCAGTGAACAAGGATGGGCAAACGCTGAGGTTGTGACGTCGCTGGATCTTAGCGATGGTACTAAACTCACATTCGGTTTACCTAATGATGTCACAGGCACTACTCCTAAGTACTATGATGGATCGAAAGGTATTCGCATGTATGCCAACAATGTTCTCACCATCAACCCAGTCAAGCCAATAGCAAAGGTTGTCATCACCTGCGACCACACTACTTCCGTGAACTATGTAGGAAACGATACCCTATATGGTGAGCTTGAGGGCAATTCTCTCAAGATTGTGAACTACAACACTTCAACCTCTGGTGGAGTGCAGTTCCGTCCACAGATTATGGAGATCACATACGCAAAGTAGTATCACGGATACTATATTATATTAAATAAGGTGTGATAATTCATAAACATGTTATAATTTTATTTGAATAAGAATCCTGCGGTGTCTGCGAAGATACCGCAGATTTTTTATATAGAAAACCAATTATAATCCCACCAAGGGAGAGACACTGACTTCAACTCTTGTCTATGGATCGGGGTTCTTTCTCACGATGGAAAACATACCCATTGAAGAGAAAAATAAAAAGAAAAAGGGAAAAAAGTTGATTTTTATTTTGCCAAGTGGCGGAAACTTCGTACCTTTGCAGCCCGAACATAATTAATTAACATTATATTTAAAAAGAAAATGAAAAAAGGTATTCACCCAGAAAACTATCGCCCCGTCGTATTTAAGGATATGTCCAACGGCGATATGTTCCTTACAAAGTCCACTTGCAAAACAAACGAGACCGTGGAATTTGAAGGCGAAACTTACCCAATGGTAAAAGTAGAAATCTCAAGCACCTCACACCCATTCTACACGGGTAAGAGCAAACTTGTCGACACAGCAGGTCGCGTAGACCGCTTCATGAACCGTTACGGTAAGATTAAGAAGTAATACTCTTTCGACAATAAAACGATTAAGAGGTACGATCCGACGTAGTTGCATATGCGTCAGGGCGCACCTCTTTTTTAATCATACACAACTCGATCAATGCTTATGAAAAATCTGAAATCACTCTTCCCCGTTCTGCTCATCGCCCTGACAGCAGGATTCACCTCGTGCGGCAGCGATGATGAGCCTGGTGAACAGACACCAAAAGTGGTAAATGCAAATGCCAACGACGGCAAGGCTAACCCTTACACTGCACGCATGGAGTTCCCCAATGTGAGCAATCCAAAGGTGCGCGTGCTTGTTAACAGCACTGCTGACTTTGGTGTGAACTACAGTGTGGGATGGGACGACGGCTTAAAGTCGCAGCGCTACTCATGCTACGCTATGTACAACAGCAATAGCGTAGTCAACACCTCACGATGGTATGCTGACGCATCGAAAGGCGAAGTGCAGTATCCACTCGATGATCGTATCCCGTCGCAGTTCCGCATCAGCGGCGATCCTTTCTGGGGATCAGGCTACGACCACGGGCACATCTGCCCTTCAGCAGACCGTCTATGCTCGCGTGAGGCTAACATACAGACATTCTACTTGAGCAACATGCAGCCGCAGGTGAACAAGTTCAATGCCGGTGTGTGGTCGAACATGGAGCAGCGAGTGCGCTCGTGGAACACATATTCATTCCGCGATACGCTCTACGTATGTAAGGGTGGAACCATTGCAGCCACTGCTGATTGCCCAGATGCTGTTTACCAAGTGAGAGCCCAGGGATGGATAATACCGAAGTACTACTTCATGGCTCTGCTGTGTAAGAACAAAGACGGCTATAAGGCCCTCGGATTCTGGGTGGAGCACAAAGCTAACGATGATGGCAATCTTGCAAAGTATGTTGTCAACATCGACGAGCTTGAGCGCAAGACGGGACTCGACTTTTTCTGCAATCTCCCCGACGAAGTGGAGAAAAAAGTGGAGAGCCTGCCAGTGGAGAATGTAAAGACGGCGTGGGGATTTTAGCACAAAAGCGCCCCACCCTACAACACCCTCTGCAACAATCTGGTTTTCAAGCTCTTATTAAAGAGCCCGTTTTTTGCCACATAAGAGCCCATTAAGTGCAACATAAGAGCCTTTTTAATAGCATTAAAGAGCCCATCTAATCGCGTTAGATGGGCTCTTTATTTATATCGATGCAACCGACTGCTATGGTTTGTTTATCTTCCTCACTGGTTTCTCAGCGACGGCAGCATCGCCTTCGTCAACATCGATCATACCTTTCGAGTAATAATAGTCGTAGTAAGGATCCCACCCATAGCGGTACGACGACCAGTTGGGCGACGACGTGTGCACCATGTTGAACTCCACTACATTATCGCCATCGCGCAGATAGCCGCGGAAGTGGTTGTCCGACAGGCGGTAGTCGTAAATCTCCATGTTTACATTCTCCTCCACAAAGTGGATGTAGATGACGCGGTTGCGCACTGTCCACTCAATGTGATTGGCAACGTAGTC
Organism: uncultured Prevotellaceae bacterium; assembly: GCA_902783625.1. Taxonomy (GTDB): domain Bacteria; phylum Bacteroidota; class Bacteroidia; order Bacteroidales; family Bacteroidaceae; genus Prevotella. The sequence continues at coordinate 29,342 of CACZRN010000058.1, read as the reverse complement.
CCACGGAGCATTCGAGTAGTAGTCGATCCAATAACCCATGCCCGAAGAGTAGGAATAAGGATCGCGCATGAAATCCAACGCTGTATATGTCGACTGATATGTCCGGCCGTTGTATATCGACGAGATATACATGTTGCCTTCCCATGTACCCTCAAGAGTGTAAGCTATCGAGACGTCCTCGTCGCACGAAACGAACCCTGCCGACACTACTGCGATAAACATCGCCATGATAAAAAATCTGAACTTTTTCATAATCGTATGCTTTTAGAGTTATTTACTGATGCAAAGATAAGGGATAATTCCCACATCCGAAAGAGTAAAACCATATTATCGCGTAGGAATTTCCCTAAAAAACCTCACACTGGAAAAAAATCTGCCGAATCAACACATTTTAAGCCCTGAAAATGTTGCACTTCACACAAATTTGATTATTTTTGCAGAAGAAGATTATTTTACATACAACAGAAATATTCAACATGAAGACAGTATTCGATTTCACCGTCAAAGACCGCAAAGGCAAAGACGTATCGCTGAAAGAGTATTCGGGAGAGGTTCTCCTGATAGTCAACACCGCCACACGCTGCGGATTCACACCGCAGTACGAAGAACTCGAGGCATTGTATAAGGAATACCATCGCCAAGGATTCGAGGTGCTCGACTTCCCCTGCAACCAGTTCGGACAGCAGGCACCAGGCACCGACGAGTCGATTCACGAATTCTGCAAACTGAACTATGGCACTGATTTCCCACGTTTCAAGAAGGTTAAAGTGAACGGCGACGATGCCGATCCATTGTTCAAATACCTTAAAGAACAGAAGGGATTTGCAGGATGGGACGAGAGCCACCCGCTAACACCAATCCTCGACAAGATGATGACAGAGGCAGATCCCGACTACAAACAGAAGCCCGACATCAAGTGGAACTTCACAAAATTCCTTGTTGACAAGCGCGGAATCGTTGTTGCACGCTTCGAGCCCACAGACAACGGAGAGAAGATAAAAGAAGCCATCGAAAGATATATACACGAATAAAGATTTATAATTTTTCATAAGTGGAACACACAAAATGTCTCATCATCGGCAGCGGACCAGCCGGTTACACTGCCGCTATATATGCAGGACGGGCAAACCTGAAGCCCATGCTCTACTGCGGATTGCAGATGGGTGGACAACTCACGCAGACAACAATCGTGGAGAACTTTCCCGGTTACCCCGAGGGAGTCGACGGTAACCAGATGATGATGGAGTTGCGCCAGCAGGCAGAACGCTTCGGTACCGACATTCGCGACGGCATTATTACCGAGGTTGACTTTGCTGCACGACCCTACACCGTCACCACCGACCGGGGAGTGAAGATCTCTGCTGACACAGTCATCATCGCAACAGGAGCAAGTGCCAAATATCTCGGACTCGATGACGAGAAGAAATATAATGGAATGGGTGTCAGTGCCTGTGCCACATGCGACGGATTCTTCTATCGCAAGAAGACTGTCGCTGTGGTGGGTGGCGGCGACACAGCATGCGAGGAAGCACTCTATCTGGCACAGCTCTGCCAGAAAGTGTACATGATTGTGCGCAAGCCATACCTCAGAGCAAGCGATGTGATGCAGCGACGAGTGGCTGAGAACGAGAAGATTGAGATACTCTTCGAGCACAACACCGTGGGACTATATGGCGACAACGGAGTTGAAGGTGCGCACGTGGTGTATCGCAAAGGAGATGCTGATGAGCGGCAGTACGATCTGCCCATCGACGGGTTCTTTCTCGCTATCGGACACAAACCAAACACCGAGATATTCAAGGATTGGCTCGAACTAGACGACACTGGCTACATAAAAACCATCGACGGCACACCACGGACAAAGTTGCCAGGTGTTTATGCAGCAGGTGATTGTGCCGATCCTGTCTATCGACAAGCCATCGTTGCCGCAGGCACAGGATGCAAGGCAGCACTTGAAGCAGAGCGATACCTGCAGACACTCGAATAACAAAATGAAAAGAAACAGAAAACGATTACTGATGCATAACAGCCAATAATCGTTTTCTGTTTTTATTATTATAACAACGCACACAACCACTCAGACATTTTATATGAACACCTTCGCTCCATTTGCGCGACCTCTGTACGTTATGGCAAAGCCTGTTGGCAGTCTTTGCAACCTCCGTTGCAAGTATTGCTACTACCTTGAGAAAAGCCATTTGTATTCGGATGCGCCCGCAGCAGAGAAGTATTCAATGGATGAGAGAACTCTTGAGAACTTCATTCGCCAATATATAGAGGCTCAGACACAGCCCGAAGTGCTCTTTGCATGGCATGGAGGCGAACCTCTTATGCGGCCAATGAGCTTCTATCAACGTGCATTGGAATTGCAGAAGCAGTATGCTCGTGGACATGTCATCTCAAACTGTCTGCAGACAAACGGCACAATGCTCACGGATGAGTGGTGCGAGTTCTTTCGTAAAAACAACTGGCTCATCGGCATAAGCATCGACGGACCGCAGGAATTCCACGATGAATATCGCCGTTCGCAAGGCAACCAGCCTTCGTTCTACAAGGTGATGAAAGGCATACGGCTGCTGCAGAAGCACGGAGTGGAATGGAATGCGATGGGAGTGGTGAACGATTTCAATGCCGACTATCCGCTCGAGACATATCATTTCTACAAAGAGATAGGATGCCAATTCATTCAGTTTGCACCAATCATAGAGCGCATTCTGACGCATGAAGATGGCAGGCACCTGGCTTCTATAGCCGACAAGGCGAGAGGAGAATTGGCTGATTTCTCAGTATCGCCAAAGCAATATGCGCATTTCTGCTGCACGATATTCGACGAATGGGTGCTTAACGATGTGGGCAAAATATTTATACAATTGTTCGACTCCACCCTTGCACGATGGATAGGTCAGCAACCTGGAGTATGCTCCATGGCTGAGACCTGCGGACATGCATCGGTGATTGAGCACAACGGCGACGTATATTCATGCGACCATTTCGTATTCCCCGAGTATCTTCTCGGAAACATAAATCGCGATACCATCACCTCGATGATGTACAGTCAGCGACAGACTGCTTTCGGAAAAGCAAAAAGAGAGCGGCTGCCAGGGCAATGCCGATCGTGTCAATGGCTCTTCGCCTGCAACGGGGGATGCCCTAAAGACCGATTCCGTCAGTCAGATGAAGGCGAAGACGGGCTCAACTATCTCTGCGAAGGATATCAGCAATACTTCAGCCACGTGGCACCCTACATGGACTTCATGAAGAATGAACTGCTCAACCAACGCCCACCTGCCAACGTTATGGCGTGGGCCAGAAACCGCCGGAAGGTATAATTTTTTATATAAACAATATCATACTCAACACAATATGCATAAACTTCAATCAAAACAACTTCTACTGTCTGCCACAGCTATGTTGCCAACCATTGCCGCAGCTCAGCAACAGGCAGAGCGTCCAAACATCATACTCATCGTTGTCGACGACATGGGCTACTCTGATTTGGGCTGTTATGGAGGTGAGATTAACACGCCGAACATTGATGGACTAGCTGAGAACGGCATTCGTTTCACTCAATTCTTCAACAGTGCACGTAGCTGTCCGTCACGTGGTTCGCTCCTTACCGGTATGTATGCACAGCAATGCGGAATAACGGGAATGGGCGTAAGCCTCAACACTCAATGCGTCACCATTCCTGAAGCGCTCAAGACAGCAGGCTATCGCACTGCAATGAGCGGAAAATGGCACCTTTCACTCACTCAAGGGATAGGCAATCATGATGACCAGATGGCTTGGTTGTCGCACCAGAACACGTTTAACAACCGTCCATTCGCACCGCTTGAGACATATCCATGCAACCGTGGATTCGACGAACATTGGGGAACAATATGGGGTGTAGTCAATCATTTCGATCCATTCTCGCTCGTTCATAACGAGGATCCCATCTATACCGATGCTATCCCCGATGACTTTTACTCTACCGATTTTATTACACAAAAAGCCATCGACATGCTTGATGGTTTAGCCGAACAAAGCGATCCGTTCTTCATGTATGTATCATTCAATGCGCCACACTGGCCATTACATGCCAAACCCGAAGACATTGCAAGATATAAAGGGGTGTATGACGACGGATGGGATGTTCTGCGCACAAACCGATATAACCGCATGGTAGAGCTCGGCATCGTCGATCCGAATGAGACTCCTATAGCCAAAAACGAGTCAGGAAGAGCATGGAATGACGAAACAAACAAGGCTCTTCAATCGGCAAACATGGAGGTGCACGCTGCAATGGTCGACTGCATTGACCAAGGCGTGGGACGAATACTCAACGAGTTAAAACAAAAAGGGCTCTACGACAATACCATCATCATCTTCACTTCCGACAACGGTGCATCATCAGAGAACTATACCATAGGCGACTTTGATCGTCATGACCGCACACGCAACGGTGAGATGGTTACCCGCAACGCACAGGTGCCAGGCGATGAACTCACATATAACTATCTCGACAACGGATGGGCAGGAGCTGTAAACACTCCTTTCCGTTATTGGAAACGTGAGTCGTATCATGGTGGTACAGCAGCGCCAACCATCATACATTGGCCGGCAGGAATGCAAGCTGAGAAAGGAAGTATAATGCGAGAGCCATGTCATTTCATCGACGTAATGCCAACCTGTCTGGAACTGGCAGGAGCCAACTATCCCAAGACATACAATGGTCACACCATTCTCCCTATGGCGGCAGAAGCACGAAGCCTAATGCCTCTCATCAAAGGAGCATCGTCGTGGGATGAAGAACGCACACTTTTCTGGGAACACGAAGGCGGACGCGCTGTGAGAAAGGGTAATTGGCGTATGACATCTCTTTGCAGCGATGGTAAATGGCATCTGTACAACTTGGCCAACGACTATTCAGAAACAACCGATGTAGCCGCAAGCAATCCTGCAAAAGTAACCGAGCTGAAACAACTATGGAATCAATGGGCAGTGAGTGTAGGCATAAATTCTGCCACCAGTTTCAGCACAACCAAGAGTTATACTATTCTTAACAGGAACGATACTGATAAGAACACTTATCTCCAAGACAACGACAACAACGACAAGGTGGTTGCCCTTGGTACTCTCAACGATAATGCCTATTGGAAGTTTGAACCAACTGACAACTACAATTGCTTCTATGTGTACAACACAGCTACAGGACGTTATCTGCAAAGCTGCAGCACAAACCTGCAAGAAGTGAAACTCGGAGATACTCCCGTTGAATACTACATCGAGGCAAAGAGCGCTGAAGGGCCAGGCATGTATGGCATGGCATCAACCGACCAGGCAACATACGATTTCACCGGAGGAACAATCGGACTTAATTGGAAATCGCACAACGATACGGGAAGAACATTCGACACCGGACAGGGATTTGCTGCCGTAGCAGGGACAAACCACCGCTCTTTCTGGAAAATAGTCATGAAAGATGAAGAACTCGACGACGTTTTCCCCAAAGATAAAAAATACGCCTTCGGCAACTTCCAAGACAACAATTATCTGATGAAAGACGGCCGTACAGGGCGCGTGCTCGTCGAGACAGGGCAGACATCAAACGCACTCTGGCAATTCGAGGCTACAGAGAGCGACAACTGCTACTATGTGCGAAATGCACTTACCGACCAATACATGCAGAGCACCAAAGACCTTGGCCAGCCTGTTCTTACCGCCGACACGCCTTTGGAGATAATGGTTGTTAACGACCCCGCAAAAGGCGACAGCTATTTCGCTTTCGCCTCTACCGACCAAAGCAACCTCTCATTTACCAACGACAACACTTTCGGCGCCAACTGGCACGCCGATGGATATGCACAAGGCTTCCAAGTCACACTTGGTGCACGACCACGCTCGTTCTGGAAAGTCACCGAGATTGAGACTGCCGATTTTGATGAATACATCGACAACAGATCGGCTATAACAAGTGCAGTGGGTGCCGGAAAGAACACCTTTGTTGCGCGCACACTGAAAAAGGACATGTGGAACACCCTCGTCCTTCCACACGCAATGAACGTCCAGGCTATAATACGCAACTTCGGCGACGGCGCTCTGGTAGCACGACAGACTGGCGAAACAAGCAACGGGGTAATTCATTTCACCACAGTGAGCGAAATACAGTCGGGCATCCCATACATTGTCATGCCGACAATTGACGTCAAAAAGATAATCACACTCAATACCTCTGTCAGCAACTCGCTCATAGCTGACGAGGGTAACAGCTACGACTTCGTGGGAGTCTATGCCCCCACAGCCATTGGACCAAATGACTATTTCCTTGCCGAGGGGAACACACTTAAGCGCAACACCAACCCCGACGGCGCACTGAAAGCCTTTCGTGCCTATTTCCGTAGCAAGGGCGAAGAAGCAATGCCACTCAAAAGTTTTGATGTAGACGGCGAGGCAACGGGTATCGTAGACGTGGAAACTGCCAATACAAAAAACAATCGTGACGGAAAAGATATATATACAATATCCGGACAGCGCATAAGCAAAACAAACAAAGGAGTGTATATCGTTGGAGGAAAGAAGGTAATAGTCAGATAAACACTTGCCGCCAAATAGGAAAAAACGGCAGAGATGCATCGAAACGATATAGAAGAAAATACGATAGATATATCTTGAGATAATAAATTTGCTAGCAAATTTTCGAACAAAGAGGCTCTTTAATGCAAATAGATGGGCTCTTTAATGAAAAATTTGCTAGCAAAATTATTTTCAGCACCGATGCCACACTGCAGCACGTTAAAATATTATAATAATAAAGGGAAAAAGTTCTTTCTCACAACCTTTTATATACTTTTGTAGGAAAAAAGAAAACTACTATGTCGAAACTGAGAGGTGTGCTGAGCTTCATAGGCCGCTATAAGTATCTGATTGTGATTATTGCAGGCATAGCGCTCGTGGGATTTCTTGACGAGAACAGCTATCTGCACCGCATGCAGCTGGATATGCAGATATCTGATCTGAAGGAAGAGATAAGGACATACGAGGAGAAGAATGCCGAGTCGATGAAGCGTATTGCCGAGATCGACAGCGGTGGCGAGAGCATCGAGAAGATTGCCCGGGAGAACTACTACATGAAGGCTCCCGACGAAGATATCTTTGTGCTCAGCAGCGACATAAACAAAAACGGTTCTTTGAAAAATGAAACAACTGAGTAGGTTTCAGAGCATAGTGTTTGCCATAGGCGGCATAATGATGGCCATAGGTGCTGGCTTGTTCTCGTTTATGATAGGGCAGAAGGTAGCGTGCATCATTTTCTTTGTAGGTACAATAGCATTCACTATGATGCAGGCATCGCAGACATACGAAGGCAACAGTCTAATTATCAAGAGGCTGAAACGCATACAGGCATTCGCTAATCTGATGTTCATCGTGGCAGCTATACTCATGGTCGACACTGCATACGGCTTTCTGATGCCACTGTTTGCTGATGGCAAGACATCAGGGACGGGATATCTCACCTACATCGAACTGGTGTACAACAAATGGGTGTTGCCGCTGCTGATAGCTGCAATACTTGAAGTGTATACCGTTCATCGGCTCGACAGCGAACTGAAGAAAGAGGAATAGCCGACGGCTCCTTGCGGATGCCACTAAAAAGTGATGAGTGATGAGTGATAATTATAAAAAAACGCTTTCGTGGACTTAAAAAACCATAAAAAAGGGAGAAATGGTTTAATTCTGGTAAATTTTTTTTTCGTCATCGACATTACATATTATCTTTGCAGAGAAGATGCAAGTGGTGGAAAGCCCTTGAGATGGATAAGCACCTTAAATCTGCCACATGCTCCAAACTTGATAAATAGAGAAGTTAAAATATGAAATCATTCATCTGCGCCTTTGCCGGAGTACTGACATTGTTGTCGTGTGCAGGCACTTATAAGATAGAGGGATCGTCTGACTCCTCTCAGCTTGACGGGCGCATGGTACACTTGAAGGTAATAAAAGACCAGGTGCTCAAGAGCATCGACTCGTGCGATGTGGTACATGGCGAATTCCATTTTAACGGCACGATAGATACGGCAAAGATGGCCAACCTCTGCGTAGGTAACGACATACTGATGCCCCTCGTACTTGAAAATGGCGACATAAGCATCAAGTTGTCGAGCACACAGCAGAATGTGACAGGCACCCCGCTCAACGATGAGTTGTCGGGATTCCTAAGCCATTACAATCAGATTATCAATCAAAAAGCTGAGCTGATTCATAAGCACGATCAGGCCATCATGGACGGAAGCGACATGGATGCCATTATCCGACAACTGAATGAAGAATCGTATATGCTCGACCTTCAGGAAGACAGCCTCATCACCAACTTCGTGACCGACCATTTCGATAATGTGCTCGGCCCTGGTGTGTTCTTCCTGCTTACCATAGGCATGCAATATCCCGAACTCACACCATGGATTGAGGATATCATGAGTAAGGCCACGCCCTACTTCAAGAACGATCCCTACGTGAAGGAATTCTACGACAAGGCACGTGAGAATCAACGCATAATGAACGGCTTGCAGGAAATGCCCGCACAACAGGCACCGACACCGCAAAGCAATGTACCGGTATCGCCTGTACCGACACCAAATCAGTTAGCAACACCACAGAAATGAAAATCATCATAAGCGGCGGAACGATAGTTAATGAAGGCAAGACCTTCCAAGGTTCTGTCGCGATTGCTGACGGCATTATTTCCGAAGTACTGGAATCAACAGATACGCCCCGTGGCATATACGACACCGTAGTCGATGCCACGGGGTGTCTTGTATTGCCTGGAGTAATCGACACACATGTTCATTTCCGTGAACCTGGACTCACACACAAAGCCGATATTGAGAGTGAAAGCCGTGCAGCGGCAGCAGGAGGTGTTACCACTGTCTTCGACATGCCGAACACCATACCGCAGACAACAACGATTGAGGAACTTAATAACAAGTTTGCGCTTGGACGTAAGTGTCATGTCAACTACAGTTTCTTCTATGGAGCGACAAACAACAACACCGACACCCTGTCGCTACTCGACCGCAACCGCACTCCAGGGGTGAAACTATTCATGGGTTCGAGTACCGGCAACATGCTCGTTGACAACAACGAATCACTCGACAGGTTGTTTGCCGAAGCGGCACGGTTAGGACTTGTAGTGATGGTGCACTGTGAAGATTCCGACATTATTGCGTCCAACATGCAAAAGGCGATTAGCATTCATGGCGATGACCCCGACGTGGCATTGCATCCGCTTATCCGCTCTGCAGAGGCGTGTCTTACAAGCACAAAACGCGCTGTGGCATTGGCCCGCAAACATCACACACGACTGCACGTGGCGCACATAAGCACAGCTGCTGAACTGTCGCTATTCGAAGGAAGTGCCCCTATTCCCGACATAGCCGGCACTACCCTACCCGACATCACTGCCGAAGCCGTTGTGAGTCATCTGCTCTTTACCGATGCAGACTATCCATCGCTCGGCACAAAGATAAAATGCAACCCTGCCATAAAAACCATTTCCGACCGCCAAGCCTTGCGCCAAGCCATTGCAAGCGGACGCATATCGACCATTGCCACCGACCATGCGCCTCACCTGCCAAGTGAGAAACAAGGTGGATGCAAGCGCGCAGCATCAGGAATGCCGATGGTGCAGTTCTCCCTTACTGCGATGCTAGGGCTTGTCGATCAACATATAATAACAACTGAACGTCTTGTAGAACTGATGTCGCATGCACCTGCACGGCTCTTCGGCATCGACAGGAGAGGATTCATTAGGAGCGGCTATCATGCCGACATTGCAATAGTAAGACCAAACTGCCCATGGACAATCAGCAAAGGCTGCATACTGAGTAAGTGCGGTTGGAGTCCACTTGAAGGTGTCACCATGAACTGGCGAGTGGAAAAGACACTCGTGGGTGGAAAAATAGCATACGACGGCATCAGTGTTGCCGACGACTGCCACGGCGAAGAGGTGAAATTTAAAGTCAGCACACCAGTACACTAAGCCATGAATTGCACGCAAGCAAAGGCATCACAGCAAACGGAATAATAAAAATCGGAATAATCACGATACTGTAATATGATTCAACGCATAATAATACTCATATTTATACTAATACTGCTGCCCGAGTTCTACTCGTCGCTCATTCATCGCAAGCGGCATGCGTCGTGGCCACAGTGGAGAAGGTTGTTGCGTTGGTTACCTGCCACAATAATGCTTATCATAGCCGTATGGCTTGCCCTGCCATCGGAGTTTATCCCCGAAGAAACCACATTGCTGTTTGCCTTTGTGGGTATACTGTGCACCATATTCATCCCGCGATTCTTCTACATGCTCTCGTCGATAGTGGGCAGAGCAGTGAAAATAATGCGCCATGGTAGCAAGAACTGGGGAAATCTGGTAGGTTTCATATTGGCAATAATGATAGGAGCAGCATCGCTCTATGGATTCACAATCGGTCCTAACCGATTGAAGGTGAAACATATAGACATAACTTCACCACGTTTGCCAGAGGCGTTCGACGGATACAGGATACTCCATTTCACTGACATTCATCTGGGCTCAGCCCGACAATCTTTCGTTAAGAAAGTAGTCGACAGCATATGCTCGCAGCATGCCGACATGGTGGCATTCACTGGCGATTTGCTAAATGTACATCCCAATGAACTCTATCGTTTTATCAATGAGATGAAGCGCATCAGTGCGCCCGACGGCGTATTCTCAGTGCTTGGCAATCACGACTATAGCTTCTATCAAGGAAATATCGACGATGCTATCCGCATTGCCAACGAGCGCGAGGTGGTTTCACGCGAACAGCAGATGGGATGGACTATGCTTAACAACTCGCACACCACGATAAGCCGTGGCAATGAGACGATTGTTGTGGCTGGAATGGAGAATTATGGTAAGAAAGAAAAACAACGCCGCGGTGACATCAACAATACTCTCGAGGGAGCGCCAAAAGACAAATTTACCATCATGCTTGAGCATGATCCATGGGCATGGCGCAACATTATACTTCCCGATTCGCTTGCAGATGTCACCCTTTCCGGCCACACCCACGGCGGGCAGATGAGTCTTTTTGGACTGCGCCCCACCATGCTCAAAGAGCCCGACGACTACGGTCTCTACCATAAAGACAATGCTTATCTGAACGTGTCGGGGGGCACAGGCGGATTGGTACCGTTCCGTTTAGGAATGACACCAGAGATTGTGGTAATCACTTTGCACTCGTCAAAAAAGAGATAAATAATAGAATGAGGAAAAAAATGAAAATCCTATATCGCATATATCAGCTATTCATTGCTGCGCCGATAATCCTTGTGGCAACAATATTGACTGCCGTTGTAGTGGTTATCGGATGCACTTTTGGCAACGGACATTTCTGGGGCTACTGGCCTGGGAAAATATGGTCGCGTGTGATAGTACATACGCTGCTGTTACCTGTTCGGGTGGAAGGTCGCGAGAAGTTGTCGAAGAAGCAATCGTATGTGTTTGTGGCAAACCATCAGGGTGCTTTCGACATATTCCTCATCTACGGATTTCTGGGGCGCAACTTCAAATGGATGATGAAACATGAGCTGCGCCAAATACCCCTTGTGGGGCTTGCCTGTCAGGCAGCTCACCACATCTTTGTCGACAAGCGCAGTGCAGGCAAGCTGCGCGCCACATATGAGCAGGCACGTCAGACACTTCGCGATGGAATGTCGCTCGTGGTGTTTCCCGAAGGCTCACGGACAATCGACGGTAAGATGACAGCTTTCCAACGCGGGGCTTTCCTGCTGGCCGACGAGATGCAACTGCCCGTGGTGCCGCTGACAATCAATGGTTCATTCAATGTGAAGCCACGCACAAAAGACTACTATTGGGTGTTCTGGCACCCGATGACGCTCACCATTCACGAGCCGATAATGCCCATCGGACAAGGTAACGAGAATGTGCGGCAGGCAATGTCGCTATCGAAAGAGGCAATAGCCGAAGCACTCGACGAAGAATACCGAACTCAGGGGGTATAGTAAAGAGGCTCTTATGCTTAACATAATGGGCTCTTATCCTTAACATAACGGGCTCTTTTGTTCAACATAATGGGCTCTTTTGTTCGACATAATGGGCTCTTTAGTCAGAGCAAACGAACCTTGTACCGACGAAAAAGAGCGCACATGTCGACTTTGAGAACAAATAATTAGAAAAACTGAGCAAAAATATGTCGATTTATAACATAAATTCATATCTTTGCAGACATCAAGTATAAATATATAACAATATAAAACATCTCTATCATGAACAGCAGCGACAGCATCGTAATCATCCCGACCTACAACGAGAAGGAGAACATTGAGAAAATAATCCGCGCCGTGTTCGGACTCGATAAGTGCTTCCACATTCTCATCATCGACGACGGTTCACCCGACGGGACAGCTCAGATAGTGAAGCAACTGATAGCCACTGAGTTCGGCGACCGATTGTTCATCGAGGAGCGTGAAGGCAAGCTCGGACTGGGTACTGCCTACATAAAGGGATTCCGCTGGGCTCTGGAGCGCGACTACGAATACATCTTCGAGATGGATGCCGACTTCAGTCACGATCCCAACGACCTGCCGCGACTCTACTCTGCCTGCCATGATGAGGGTTACGACCTAGCCATCGGCTCGCGCTACGTGAGTGGAGTGAATGTGGTGAACTGGCCCATAGGACGCGTGCTGATGAGCTATTTCGCATCGAAATACGTCAGGATGATAACCGGATTCAATGTGCACGACACCACAGCCGGGTTCAAGTGCTATCGCCGCAAAGTGCTTGAGACGTTCGAACTCGACAAGATACGCTTCAAAGGCTACGCATTCCAGATTGAGATGAAGTTCACTGCCTACAAGATGGGATTTAAGATTAAGGAAGTACCCGTCATCTTTGTCAACCGCCGAGAAGGCACAAGCAAGATGAGCGGAGGAATATTCTCTGAGGCATTCTTCGGAGTGATGCGCCTCAGATGGGACGGATGGTTCCGCAAATATCCCAAGATTGAGCAGTGAAAAGCATGAGGAGCAAGGAACATGACTTGCACCCATGCTCGTATGCTTGACAGCATTTAATGAACATAAACTACTTAAGGGAGAAATACGGAGCATCAGCCAAGGCAAATGCTCTTGTAAAACTACTGGGAGACAAACGCACAAAGACCGTCTTCCTGCAGGGATTAATGTCGTCAGCTGCACCGATGATATTCGCATCAGTGGCTGACAAAACAGATAAAACACTGCTTTTTATCCTTTCCGACAACGACGAAGCCGGATACTTTTTCAACGACTTGAAGCAGATACTGGGCGAAGAAAACACATTGTTGCTGCCTTCATCGTATCGCCGTTCGGTGAAATATGCGCAACGCGATGCGGCAAACGAGATACTTCGCACAGAGGTATTGTCGCGATTGTCTGCTGAGATGGAAAAGGATGCTGCCGACAGCAGGATGGCACGTATGATTGTCACCTACCCAGAAGCACTTGCCGAGTTGGTAGTGTCGAGGCGAAACATCAGCGAGAAGACAATCAAACTGAAGCGTGGCGACAATACTGACCTGACACTGCTTGAGCATCGTTTGCGCGACGTGGGATTCCACGAGGTGGACTATGTATACGAGCCTGGGCAATTTGCCGTGAGAGGTAGTATCCTCGACATCTATAGTTTTTCCCACGAATTGCCCTACCGTATCGATTTTTTCGGCGACGAAATCGACACCATCCGCACATTCGAGGTTGAAAGCCAACTGTCGAAGCAGAACATCAACGAAGCAAGTATCGTACCCGAACTGGCACTGAGCACCGAGAAGACACCGTTTCTCGACTTCCTGCCCGATGATGCCTTGATTGTGGCAAAAGATCTGGAATTCGTAAAACAGACCATAGCACGCATCTACGACGAGGGTTTTGCTGCGCAAGCAATGGTTGAGCAACTCGAAGGACTGCCCGAGGCAGAGCGACAAGGAGTGATTGACAGGCTAACACGCGAAAGCATGCTCATCAACGGTAGCGATTTCGAGAAAGCGATAAACCGTTTCAGAACAATAGAATACGGAGCCAGAAGGTCTGGTCAACAGGCTTCTATTAGCTTCAGCATATCGCCGCAACCGCTCTTCCACAAAGACTTCCGACTGCTGAAAGACTCACTGACAGACTATCAACTGAAGGGATACGAAATCTGCATTCTTGCCGACAGCCAGAAGCAACAGCAACGCCTTGCCGAGATACTCAATGCCGACGATAACCTTAACAAAAGTAACGTCGCATTCACCCCCATCGACAAGACACTCCACGAGGGCTATGCCGACAACGACTTGCGGTTATGCATATTCACCGATCATCAGATATTCGACAGGTTCCATAAGTTCAATCTGAAGTCCGACGTGGCACGTTCGGGCAAGATGGCACTGTCGATGAAGGAGTTGCAGGAGATGTCACCCGGCGACTACATTGTGCACATCGACCACGGCATCGGCAAGTTTGGTGGACTAGTGAGAGTGCCCACTGGCGACTCATACAAAGAGATGATACGCATCGTCTATCAACGTGGCGACATCGTCGATGTGAGCATCCACGCCCTATACAAGGTAAGCAAGTATCGCAGTTCGAATGCTGGCGAACCACCACGACTGGCTACCCTCGGCAGCGGAGCATGGGAGCGGATGAAGGAGCGCACGAAAAAGCGGATAAAGGATATCGCTCGCGACCTTATAAAGCTCTACGCCAAACGCCGCCATGAGCGCGGATTCGCATTCAGTGCCGACAGCTACCTGCAGACAGAGCTCGAGGCAAGCTTCATGTATGAAGACACACCAGACCAGATACAGGCCACACGCGATGTGAAAGACGATATGGAACGCGCACGACCTATGGACCGGCTCGTATGTGGCGACGTGGGATTCGGAAAAACAGAGGTGGCAATACGCGCGGCATTCAAGGCTGCTTGCGATTCAAAACAAGTGGCTGTGCTTGTGCCTACAACAGTACTCGCACTGCAACATTACCAGACATTCAGCGAACGACTGAAGAACATGCCCGTCCGCGTGGAGTATCTATCGAGGGCAAGGAATGCGAAGAAGACAAAAGAGATACTCACCGACCTTGCCGAAGGGCGCATTGACATCCTCGTAGGCACACACAAACTTATATCGAAAGGCACGCGCTGGCACGATCTGGGACTGCTCATCATTGACGAGGAACAGAAGTTTGGTGTGGCAGTAAAAGAGAAACTGCGCCAGATGAAGACGAATGTAGATACACTCACTATGTCGGCTACTCCGATACCACGCACGCTGCAGTTCTCTCTCATGGGAGCTCGCGACATGAGCATCATGCGCACACCGCCACCAAACCGCTACCCTATCTACACCGAACTCACGACATTCGGACACGAGGTGATAAAAGATGCAATAGAATTCGAGATGAGTCGCGACGGGCAGGTGTTCTTCGTATCGAACCGCATAAACGGACTGCCTGAGATTGAGCGACTCATACACAAGCACATACCCGACTGCCGTGTGGTCATCGGACACGGACAGATGAAACCCGAAGAGCTAGAGAAAAACATCATGGGATTCATCAACCACGAGTATGACGTGCTGCTCTCCACGACAATCGTTGAGAACGGTGTCGATATCCCCAATGCCAACACCATCATCATCAACGACGCTCACCGCTTCGGACTATCCGATCTGCATCAGATGCGCGGACGTGTGGGGCGTTCCAACAAAAAGGCATTCTGCTATCTGCTTGCACCACCGAAGAGTCTCTTGAATATCGAGGCACGCCGACGACTCGAGGCATTGGAGAATTTCTCTGAGCTGGGCAGCGGATTCAACCTCGCCATGCAAGACCTCGACATACGCGGAGCAGGCAATCTGTTGGGTTCTGAACAGAGCGGATTCATGGAAGATCTAGGTTACGAGACATACCAGAAGATACTCACGCAGGCAGTCACTGAACTTAAGAACGACGAGTTTGGCGATATCTTCCGCGAGAGTATTACGTCGGGCGAGAATCTCTCTGGCGATGATTTCGTTGATGATTGCTCTGTAGAAAGCGATCTCGAGATGTACTTCCCCGACACATATGTGCCAGGATCATCGGAGCGGATGCTACTCTATCGCCAACTTGACAACATACAAAGCGATGCCGACCTTCAGGAGTATCGCCGTAAGCTCATCGATCGCTTCGGGCGTGTGCCCCACGAAGGCGAGGAACTTATGCAAGTGGTATCACTCCGACGTCATGGGCGACGACTCGGATGCGAGCGGATAATACTCAAACAGGGAAATATGAGTATGCAGTTTGTGAGCAATCCTGAGAGCGCATACTACCAGAGCGATGCGTTCAGCAGGATAATCAGTTTTGTCACTCACAATGTGCGCCGGTGCAACTTCCGCGAGTCGAAAGGGAAACGCTTCATGCATGTAGCCAATGTTTCCTCAGCAGGAGAGGCTGTGGCCATACTGAAAGAGATGGAAATGATTTCGGTGTAGATAACAGTGAGTTACTTCCCTTTCGGTCAGTGGGTCTCGCTCAATAAATCTCAAGGAGACAAGGATACTAGACACACGCTGTTGAGCAGAGCGAATAAATGACTCCGTCGCTCACGCTATTTCGTTAATCTGCAAACTCTATCCACATTTCCTCCCAACGGTTTGCATCGTTGTCAACAGAAGGATTTGACACGCTCAACCCTATCAATCTTATCGGCTTATCACGTCCGAAGTCTATTTCGTTAAGCAATTGCTTGGCAAGAGGAAGAATATCATCTTTTTTTCGTAGATTGTAATCAACAGTTACACTGCGCGTTATCTGCGTGAAGTTGTAGAACTTCACCTTCAGTGTCAGTGTCCTGCCATTAAAATCGCTCTTCTCCAGCCGTGCCAGCAGTTCCACCATTGTGTGATAAAGTTCTATTACCACTGCCGACTTCTTCCATATATCCATTTCGAAGGTATGCTCCGTACCCACCGATTTACGCTCATAGTCCGTCACTACAGGGCGTTCGTCGATGCCCCGCGCAAAATCGTAGAACACACTTCCCACCTTTCCGAACACCTCCGTGAGATGCTGCAGGGAACATGCCCGCAACTGTTCACCGTTGAAAATACCCATCTGGTGCATTCTGGCAGCTGTCTTCCCTCCCACACCCCAGAACTTCTCTATCGGCAAATGCGCTATAAAATCCAACGCACGGTCGGGGTGTATCGTACACAGCCCGTCGGGCTTACGCCAATCGGAACCCACCTTTGCCAGAAACTTGCAATACGACACTCCTGCAGAGGCAGTGAGCTGCGTACGGCGGAATATCTCAGCTTTTATTTCCCGCGCCACATCAACGGCGAGGTCTATACCCTTCTTGTTTTTAGTCACATCGAGGAAAGCCTCGTCGATCGAGAGGGGCTCCACGATATCGGTGTAGAGATGGAACACCTCGTGTATCTCATGCGACACCTCTTTGTACTTACTGAAGTGAGAAGGCACGATAATCAGCTCACTACACAGCCTCTTCGCAACCTGAATAGACTGTGCCGAATGCACCCCATAGCGACGTGCCTCGTAGCTTGCTGTAGATACCACGCCACGCTCGCCATCATACCCCACGGCAATTGGCTTGCCGCGAAGTTCAGGATTGTCACGCTGCTCCACGGCAGCAAAAAACTGATCCATATCCACATGGATGATTTTCCTCTCGTACATATCCTCTGCAAAGATACAGAAAAGAAACTTAATTATGCATCAAGAAAGATAAACAATAATTGATAAATGATTTTATCTGACGATAATTTTGCTAGCAAAATTTCGAATAGAGAGGCTCTTTAATGGCAATAGAAAGCCTTTTTAATGATAATTTTGCTAGCAAAATTTTCTGGACACGCTGCGGTAAGGGGAAACAGCATATTGCTAAAAGGCTGGAGGGAGATGGTGCAGGGGGTTACGTACTTATATTTTAAAATCTGGTTTTGAATTATCCAACTGATTTGGCAAGAAAAAGAAAACGGATATTTGTTTGTTAATGTCGGGAAAAAAGTCGAACTTTGTAAATTGTAAGAATGGCGCGTAGCCACTCGTACATTATTATATATTTAGCCAGTTGAAGCGTATGAGAGGATATAACAACTACGACAAGCGTCCTGCCACACATGTTGACGGCACGGTGGCGGTGGGATGGAAGGCTATCGTCGATGTGCTTTGTCGCGAATGGGGCGACAGACATGTGTGGGCGATAGATCTCTACGTGGGCAGCTATTCCAATGACTTTATAGAGGCTCTGGCAACGACAGGACGGCGAATAATCGACGTGCGGCAGTTGATGTTACCCGAGAGGGTGATAAGGACTATGACGCATCGGTTCGTCACCGATGATGTGTTGTTCGGCTATATGTCGAATCTGCGCATGGAGGATTTCTTTGATGCCGGTATATCGTCTGCCTCTGATGGTGATGACTGTATTGTTGTGGGCACTGGTGCTGCCTTAGTGGCTGGCGACGATGCGCCGGTGGCTTATGCTGATCTGGCGCGATGGGAACTGCAGCAGCGGTTCAGAAGGCATGATGTGACGGCATTGGGTGTGGACAACAGCAGCGAGCCCCCAGCAGCACAGTATAAGCGCGGATACTTCAACGACTGGAGGGTGTGTGACGAGTATAAGGATAGACTCTTCGAGGCAGGAAGGATAGGCTATTGGATTGATGCCAACGACCGCAGCATGCCGAAAATGATTACCGACAGTCAGCTGAGAGAAGGACTGCGTGCCACGGCAGCTAGACCATTCCGCGTGGTGCCGTTCTTCGACCCTGCGCCGTGGGGCGGACAGTGGATGAAGGAGGTGTGCGGACTCGACAGCGATGCCATAAACTACGGCTGGTGCTTCGATTGCGTACCTGAAGAGAACAGTCTGCTGCTGAGCATCGACGGTAACAAGATAGAGCTGCCGTCACAAGACCTAGTGCTGTGGCAACCGAAGGCACTGCTCGGTGAGAGGGTATGGGCACGCTTCGGGCGCAGTTTCCCAATACGCTTCGACTTTCTCGATACGATGGGCGGCGGCAACCTGAGTCTGCAGGTGCATCCAACGACAGACTTCGCCAACAGGGAGTTCGGACTGGCATATACGCAAGACGAGAGCTACTACCTGCTCGATGCCGAAGACGATGCCGTGGTGTTCCTCGGGCTGAAGGAGGGCATCGACAAACAGCAGATGATCAGCGACTTGCAGAGTGCAGAGAAAGGCGAGACGGTGTTCGATGCTGAGAAATATGTGAATAAGTGGCACGCTAGCAAACACGATCACTACCTCATACCTGCCGGCACGATACACTGCTCAGGCAGAAACAGTATGGTACTGGAAATCAGCTCGACACCGAATATCTTCACCTTCAAATTGTGGGACTGGAACCGTCTAGGCCTCGACGGCAAGCCTCGCCCAATAAATGTGGAACGTGGCAGAAAGGTGATACAATGGCATCGCACCACGCAGATGGTGAGCGATGAGTTGTGCAACCACTTTGAGACACTCAGCAGCGATGATGGCATCACCGAGGAGCGCACAGGACTCCATAGGTTGGAGTTTATCGAGACACGTCGCCATACCTTCACACGCACCGTGGAACATGACACCCAGGGAGGCGTGAACGTGATAAATGTGTGTGAGGGAGAAGATGTGGTGGTGGAGAGCCCAGAAGGACACTTTGCACCGTTCACGGTACACTATGCCGAGACATTCATCGTACCCGCTGCGGTGGGAAGATATACCATCACCCCGAGTGGAAAGTCGGAAGGAAAGAAATGTATGACAATAAAAGCAAGTATAAGATGAAGAAAACAGTTCTTACCCTCGATGCAGGGGGTACCAATTTTGTGTTCTCTGCCATGGAGGACTATCAGGAGGTGGTGAGTCCTATCAGGCTCGACTCCTGCGCAGACAATATCGATGACTGTCTTGCACAGATAGTGAAAGGTTTCAACATGGTTAAGCAGCAGCTTGCCTACGAACCCGATGCCATCAGCTTTGCCTTTCCCGGTCCTGCCGACTACGAGCGTGGTGTGATTGGCGACTTAGGTAATCTGCCCGCATTCAGGGGTGGCATTGCGTTGGGACCATACCTCGAGAGAGAGTTCGGCATACCCGTGTATATCAACAACGACGGCAATCTGTTTGCCTACGGTGAGGCACTTGCCGGTTTCCTGCCAGAGGTGAACGAGGCATTGCGTGCTTCGGGCAGTGAGAGGCAATACCGCAACGTGGTAGGTATCACATTGGGCACCGGTTTCGGATGCGGTGTGGTGCTCGACGGCATACTGCTGCGGGGCGACAACAGCTGCGGCGGTGATGTGTGGTGCACACGCAACAAGCTATATCCCGAGATGATAGCCGAGGAGAGTGTGAGCATACGTGCCGTAAAACGAGTGTATGAAGAGAGATCATCGCTATCCGCTGCAGAGCTGACACCCTACGACATTTTCCTCATTGCCGAGGGAGAGCGTGACGGCAATGCTACGGCAGCACGCGATGCATTCCGTGAGCTAGGCACAGCCATTGGCGAGACATTGGTGAATGTGCTTAACATCGTCGACGGACTGGTGGTTATTGGCGGCGGACTGGCAGGGGCTGGGAAGTATATCATGCCTGGTGTAGTGGATGCATTGCGTGGCGAGGCATCGACATTCGGAGGAGGCAGATTCCCGCTGCTGCAGATGAAGGTATATAACTGGGAAGACGCTGCACAGCGCAAGGAATTCCTCAGTAGCGGTGTGGAGCAGGTGAAGATACCCCGCAGCGAGACATGCGTGCCTTATCTGAAAGAGAGGAGCATCTGCGTGGGACTGTCGAAGAACGGAGCAAGCAAGAGTATCATGTATGGTGCATACGCCTATGCCGCAAGACAATTGCAAATAAAAGAAAAACAGCATGAATAAGAAAATCATCCCCGTAATGATGTGCTTCTTTGTCATGGGGTTTGTTGACCTTGTGGGCATAGCAAGCAACTATGTGAAAGCCGACATGGGGCTTTCAGACTCTGTGGCAAATCTGTTGCCGTCGCTCGTATTCCTGTGGTTCCTGTTGTTTGCAGTGCCTACAAGTCTGCTGATGAACCGCATAGGGCGCAAGCGTATGGTATTGCTGAGCCTCGTGGTGACACTCGTGGCGATGGTATTGCCCATCTTCGCACAGCATTTCTGGCAACTGCTCATTGCTTTCTCGCTGTTGGGAATAGGCAACACACTGCTGCAGACATCGCTCAATCCGCTGGTGGATACTCTCCACTCATCAATGTCAGCAAAGAGTACCTCGTCGCTAGCATCGACACTCACCTTCGGACAGTTCATCAAAGCCATCGCCTCGTTCATGGCACCGATAATAGCAGCGTGGGGAGCAACGACACATGCCAACACGCTGGGACTGGGATGGAGGGTACTGTTCCCGATATATATGGCTATAGGAGTCATAGCGACACTGGCATTGTATTGGACAGAGATAAAGGAAGAGTTTGCACAGTCGGCAGAAGAAGCAGCGGCATCGAAGGTATTCGACGGACTCGCTGCAGCACTGGGATTGCTGAAGAAACCCATACTGCTGATGTGCTTCGTTGCCATCATCTGCCACGTAGGGATTGACGTGGGAATAAACACCACAGCCCCGAAGATACTCATGGAGCGCTTGGGATGGACTATCGAGAAAGCAGGATATGCCACAAGCATCTATTTCATCTTCCGCACCATAGGCTGTCTTGCAGGCAGTTTTATCATGACTCGTATAAAAGACTGGCACTTCCTCGTGGTGAGCATCGTGCTGATGGCTCTTGCAGTGGCTGGATTGCTCATCGGTACTACACAGTGGCAACTCTATGCCGCCACGGCGCTGATGGGCTTGGCAAACAGCAATCCGTTCTCTATAATCATGGCCCGTGCACTGCATGCCGTGCCAGGTAAGGAGAATGAAGCATCGGGACTCATGATAATGGGACTCTTCGGTGGCACACTGTTCCCGATAATGATGGGAGTGGCGAGCGACTGGGTAGGGCAAGTGGGTGCCATTGCAGTGCTTGCCATTGGAGTGGCATATCTGTTCGTGTTCTGGATGACATGTAAACAAACCGACAA
This sequence comes from uncultured Prevotellaceae bacterium, assembly GCA_902783625.1. Classification (GTDB taxonomy): domain Bacteria; phylum Bacteroidota; class Bacteroidia; order Bacteroidales; family Bacteroidaceae; genus Prevotella. Next base: position 7,205 of record CACZRN010000058.1, on the reverse strand, counting down.
GGTATGAACAAAATATTTCTGACAACACTGCTCACGATTATCGCAGCACAGGGTGTTGCGGTGGGGAGCAATAAAGATGTGAAGCGATACAGCGACTATGTAGAACCCCGCATCGGCACTGCCCACTGCCGTTACTTCCACTTCGCTCCCGGTGCGCTGCCCTTTGGTATGGCAAAGCCAGGGCCTTCAACCAACGGACATCTGGGTAACAAAGACGGATGGGAGGCAACAGGCTACGACTACCGCGACACATCGATAGAGGGATTCCCCTGTGTGCATGAGTTTCAGGTAGGTGGCATCACCCTCATGGCAACACGGGGTAAGGATACTCCCGTGAATATCCCCGGGCATCCCGATGGCAAGGCTCCCCGTGGCTATCGCTCTGGATATAGTCATGACAGTGAGATAGCAAAGCCAGGATATTACTCAGTGATTCTCAACGACTACTATATCAAGGCAGAACTCACGGCTACCGAGCGAGTGGCATTTCAAAGATTCACATTCCCCGACGATGAGCATAGCCGTATCATCTTCAACATCGGAAGCAGGATGGGTGAAAGCGGTGCTGTGAAAGACGCCTCGGTGGAGATGATGCCCGACGGCAGCATAGAGGGCTGGGTGGTGACAATGCCTGAGTATGTGAAGAAATATCAGCCGGGTGCCGAGGTGCCGATATATTTCTCTGCTTCCATCGACAAGAAGGCAGTATGCTTTGGAGTGTTCGACAGAAAGAGTGTAAGAGCAAATGAGAAGAAGGCTACCGGCAGGGGAGCAGGACTATATATTGAGTTTCCCACCAGCTATGGCGAGGCAGTAACTGCAAAGGTAGGAATATCATATACCTCAGTCGAGAATGCCAGACTCAATCGTCAGAAGGAGGCCCGCTCAATGTCGTTCGACAAAGCACGGCAAAGGGCAGAGAAGATATGGAACAACTACTTGGGGCGGATAAAGGTGGAGACCAGTATCGAAGCCGACAAGACAAAATTCTACACCGGACTCTATCATGCCCTACTCGGCAGAGGAATATGCAGCGACTGCAGCGGTGATTATCCCAAGCATGACGGCACTGTGGGGAGAATACCATCGAAGAATGGCAAACCCGCATTCAACGTTTACAATACCGATGCCATGTGGGGTGCACAGTGGAATCTCACACAACTGTGGGCAATAGCATATCCTGAGCATCTGTCAGACTTCATAAGTTCTCACTTGCAGATATACAAAGACTGCGGATGGCTTGGCGACGGCTTGGCAAACTCACGGTTTGTGTCGGGAGTGGGCACAAATCAACTCTCGCTGATGATTGATGCCGCATATCAATGTGGCATACGCGACTTCGACATCAGTCTGGCTTACGAGGCATGCCGCAAGAATGAGCTTGAAGGAAGCAACCGTCCACTCGGAGCAGGAAAGTCCGACACCGATCTGTTCGTGAAATATGGCTACGTGCCTCATGCCGAAGAGGGTAAGGGACCAGACGAGACATTCATGTTCTCGGCATCCCACACCTTGGAGTATGCCTACTCTGCTTATGCCACAGCACAACTGGCACAGCAGACAGGTCATCACAACGACTACACTCAGCTGATGTCATTGTCGAAAGGATGGGAGCGCATCTACGACGATAAGCTTAACTTCGTTCGTCCTCGTCTGCGCAACGGCGAGTTCATAGCTCACTTCGACCCCATGCAGGTGTGGCGTGGATTTCAGGAAGGCAACGCATGGCAATACACCTTCTACGTGCCACACGATGTCGAGAATCTTGTGGCAAAGGTTGGAGGCGATGTGTTCAACGCTCGCCTCGACAGCATCTTCACGCTCTCCCAACCAAAGATATTCAGTGGCGGCACTGAGGTGGGGGCATTTGCCGGACTGCGCACTCTCTACAATCAAGGCAACCAGCCATGTCTCCACATCTCGTGGCTCTTCAACGAAGCAGGGCGACCATCACTGACGCAAAAATGGGTGAGGGCAATACTAAACGAATTCTACGGCACCGACGGCATACACGGATATGGTTACGGACAAGACGAAGACCAGGGGCAGCTCGGTGCATGGTATGTGATATCGTCTATCGGACTATTCGATGTCAAAGGACTTACTGCAGTGCAACCTACGATGGGTATCGGCTCGACAATATTCGACAAGGTGGAGATAAAGCTCAACCCACGTTATCACAAAGGCAAGAAATTCGTCATCACAGCCAAAGGCAATACTCCCGAAAAGATGTATGTGAGCAGATTCGCCCTCAATGGCAACACCCTCCACACACCGCATATCAGTTTCGAACAACTGACACGTGGCGGAAATCTCGACATCACACCATCCGCAACACCCACTGATAAATATTGAAAAGTCAAAATGTAAAAACATTTGTCTTGAGTCTTGCCAGGCGCAGTGATACCCACTGACCGCAAGTGAAGCAAATCCTTCTACTCATGCTAATCCTCTTCACTATTGCTGCATACTTCGCCCTTCTCCTGCTGCTGAGCCGCTTTACATCACGGCAGTCAGACAACGACACCTTTTTCCGCGGACGCAGACAGTCGCCGTGGTACATGGTGGCGTTCGGCATGATTGGGGCCTCGATATCGGGAGTGACATTCGTCAGTGTGCCGGGAATGGTGATGCAGACACAGATGACATATCTGCAGACATGCATAGGATTCATCTTCGGATACATCGCCGTGGCTTTCATCCTCCTGCCACTATTCTATCGCAACAATCTCACAACCATCTACTCCTATCTAAATCAGCGACTTGGGCGACAGTCGTATCGCTCAGGAGCAGCATTCTTCCTGCTCTCGAAGATGACAGGAGCCGCCATACGCTTTTATCTCGTATGCATGATTCTACATCGCTTCATGCTCGCCCACTATGGCATACCATTCCCACTCACGGTACTTACCATGGTGCTTCTCATATGGCTCTACACGCGCCGCTCAGGCATACGCACCCTGGTGTGGACCGATACACTGCAGACAGCCTGTATGTTTGCTGCGTTGATACTCATCATCATCAGCGTGGTGCGGCAACTGGGCATGACACCAGCCGAGGCAATCAGCGCGATACGTGCCGACGAAGGCTCACGCATATTTGTGTTCGACGACTGGATGTCGCGACAAAACTTCTTCAAGCAGTTCTTCTCGGGGATATTCATCGTGATAGTGATGACGGGACTCGATCAGGATATGATGCAGAAAAACCTCACCTGCCGCAATCTGCGCGAGGCACAGAAAGACATGTGTACCTACGGCACACTGTTCTTCCCTGCCAATCTTCTGTTTCTCTCACTCGGCATACTGCTCACCATCCTCGCCACACACAAAGGTATCGCCATTCCCACTGCCGGCGACGAGTTGTTGCCGATGTTTGCTGCCACAGGACTCTTGGGGCAGAGCGTGGTAGTGCTCTTTACGTTGGGAATAGTAGCGGCATCGTTCTCTTCTGCCGACTCGGCACTAACAGCGATGACTACCAGTTGCTGTGTGGATATCTTCCGTCGCCCCGATGACGAACATCTGCGTCGCAAGGTGCACATAGCCATCGCAGCAGTGTTCATCGCAATAATCATAGCCGTGGATAATCTCAACTCCACAAGCATCATCGATGCCATCTACACCCTTTGCTCCTACACCTACGGTCCGCTGCTCGGACTATTCGCCTATGCCATCTGCTGTGGGAAAGACACCAACGCCAACCGCAACGAAGGCATAGCACCCTACATCATTTGTCTACTCTCACCGCTGGTATGCCACGCCATATCCCTCATCACCCTCCATGCCACAGGCTATCACTTCGGCTACGAACTGCTCATGCTCAACGGACTGCTCACCTTCCTCGGTCTTGCAGCATTCCGAAGGTAAAGAGTATGAGAAAATAAAAATAAAAAAATGCAGCCATAACCTGCTGAAATTAGTAAAAAAGTTAGTAACTTCGCACGGAATAGTATAACCACAACATACCTATGGAAGAATATATCGTTTCGGCACGCAAATATCGCCCTACGTCGTTCGACACCGTGATAGGACAGCATGCCCTCACCACCACGCTGAAGAATGCCGTAAAGAGCGGCAAGCTCGCACATGCATACCTCTTCTGCGGACCACGCGGAGTGGGTAAGACAACATGCGCACGCATCTTCGCAAAAGCCATCAACTGCCTCACCCCCACCCCCGACGGCGAGGCATGCGGACACTGCGAGAGCTGCAAGGCATCCGACGAAGGACGGTCGTACAACATCTTCGAACTCGATGCGGCAAGCAACAACGGCATCGACCACATCAAGCAACTCATGGAGCAGACACGCATACCACCACAGGTGGGACGCTACAAGGTGTTCATCATCGACGAGGTGCACATGCTCTCAACATCGGCATTCAATGCCTTCCTCAAGACTCTCGAGGAACCACCCGCACACGTCATCTTCATCCTCGCCACCACAGAGAAGCAGAAGATACTGCCCACCATCCTCTCACGATGCCAGATCTACGACTTCGAGCGGATGTCGGTGGCAAACATCATCGCACACCTTAAAGAGGTAGCCGCCAAGGAAGGCATCAGCTACGACGAGGAGTCGCTCGCACTCATCGCAGAGAAAGCCGACGGAGGCATGCGCGACGCACTGTCTATCTTCGATCAGGCAGCAAGCTTCTGCCAAGGCAACATCACTTACGACCGTGTGCGTGAAGACCTCAACGTGCTCGACATTGACAACTATTTCCAGCTCATCGACCTTGCACTCGACAACAAAGTTGCCGACATGATATCACTCTTCAATACCGTCATCAGCAACGGCTTCGACCCCGGCAACACCATCCTCGGACTGGCATCACACACACGCAACATCATGCTCGCCAAAGACGCGCAGACACTGCCCATGCTCGACATGAGCGAGCAGCAGCGGCAACGCTATCAGCAGCAAGCGGCACGATGCACACCGAAGTTCCTCTATCAGGCACTGAAGATAATGAACGAGTGCGACACCACATACAAGATGTCGAACAACAAACGACTGCTGGCAGAGATAACACTCATCCGCGTAGGACAGATAACACAACCCGACGACGATGAGCCCGCGGCGGGGCGTAGCCCTAAGCGACTGAAATCCCTGTTCAACAAGATTATAGCATCTCAGCAAATCGCGGCAGGACAGGTGGCCGTCGCTGAGAGCGCAAAGAGAAAGACCGACGCCATACCGCTGCACCGCACAACAGCAGCCAACGACAGCGCAACGACACAACAGGCAGCAACGACAGCGCAGGGCACGCAACAGGCGAAAGCAAAAGGCCAGACGACACGCTTGCGACTCGACGACATATCAGTCTCCATCGCCGGGATAATCAACCGACAGCGGGCGACAAAGGTAGAAGAAAAGATCGAGCTGCCTGAGGAGACAACCGAAGACAACATCTTCACCGATGAGGAGCTCACACGCGAGTGGGTGGCCATGTGCAACAGGATGAAGCGCAACGGCATCGCCATCGCCATGCGACTGCGCAATCTCACCCCGCATATCACCCAATACCCCGAGGTGGAGGTCGTCGCCGACAATCAGATACTCCTCGAGGAGATGCAGCAGATACGACTCCGTCTGCAGAAGACCATGCGCAACAGTCTGCACAACAACAATATCACCCTCTCCCTGCGCGCAGCGGAGAGCCACGAGGTGCGCAGATACTACTCCCCGCGCGAACTGCTCGACCAGCTGCGACAGAGCAATCCAGCCGTGGAGACACTGTGCGACAAATTCAAACTAGTGTTGGAAAACTAAACGACAACCATTATTATCATAGCCGACGGCAAGAGATTTACAACAACCTATCACTTGTCTGTCGGCTTTTGATATACCCCCATACCAACTGCCAGAATGACTATATCTGAAGGAAAATTACAGTATACAAATTATTTGCCATCAACTCTTAGAGCAAAGAGGCTCTTTACCGTCAATAAAGAGGCTCTTTACTGTCAATAAACGGGCTCTTTACCGCCGATTAAGAGCCCCTTTAATGCTAAATGGGCATTTTTATAGAATTTCCTTAACAGGTGTTTTGTGTCCTGAGAATTATTTTATTGCTTGTTCTCTTAGGAAAAGATCTTTGAGCTAAATGAGTCTTATCCCAGCATTGAGGCATTGCTTGCGCATGTCTTCGGGCCAGATGCTCGCCTGTATCTCACCGATGTGCGCTTTCTGAAGGAGCACCATGCAGAGGCGGCTCTGCCCTATTCCACCGCCTATGCTCAGTGGCAGACGGCCGGAGAGCAACTGCTGATGAAAATATAGTGATTCGCGCTCTTCTTGATTCGACAACTGCAACTGCCGCAGGAGTGACTCACGATCGACACGTATGCCCATTGACGATAGTTCCACAGAGCGCCCAAGTGGAGGATACCACACAATGATATCGCCGTTGAGACCGCTATGCTCACCATCGGTGGGCGTTGACCAGTCGTCGTAGTCGGGAGCACGGCCGTCATGGGGTTTACCGTTGGAAAGTTTGCCTCCAATGCCGATGATGAACACTGCACCGTATTCTTTCGCAATGAGGTCTTCACGCTCATGGGGCGTGCGGTCGGGGTACATGCGCAGAAGGTCTTCGCTATGAATGAAATGTATGCGTGGCGGAAGGAACGGATGCAGTTCGGGATAGGTCTCGCAAGTGAGATATTCGGTGCGAAGGAGTGCCTGATAGATGCGTTCGACGGTGCTCTTCAGCATGTCGAGGTTTCGTTCGGAAGGGGTGATGACAGCTTCCCAGTCCCATTGATCGACATAGAGTGAGTGGAGATTGTCAAGCTCTTCGTCGGCACGGATGGCGTTCATATCGGTATAGATGCCATGCCCGGGCTCGACACCATATTCAGCAAGTGTCAGCCGCTTCCATTTGGCAAGCGAATGGACCACCTCGGCTCGTTTGTCGCCAAGGGCTTTCACGGGGAACGACACGGCACGCTCAACACCGTTGAGGTCGTCGTTGATGCCCATGCCGCTGAGCACAAACAGCGGTGCAGTGACACGTCGCAGACGAAGCTCGGTACTGAGATTCTGCTGGAAGAAGTCTTTTATAAGTTTTATGCCTTGCTCTGTGCGGCGAGCATCAATAGCAGTGCGATAGCCGGGAGGTATAATAACGTTGCTCATATAAAAAGGGTATTATTGACGATTCATTATCCCGCATCTGATACTCAACAGCGGGTATTCG